>NVXP01000030.1 GCA_002733985.1 Fluviicola sp.
AGTTGATCCTCCTCATTGTATTGGTATTCTATAATTTCTGAATTAACATATTTTTCGGGTATGGAATACCAATTTTGATCGGTGTACTTAGTCAATAAATCGCCCGAATATTCGTAAAATTCTAATTCTGCTCCTCCCCATTTATTCTCATTCGTTCGATAAATCTCAGTTTCTGCTTTTATTACTTTCGGTGCTTGACCAACTATGGAAGTGGCGATTAGGACAAAAGGAAGGAGGTAATAAATTTTCAGTTTCATGTTGTTTAATTTAGAGTATATCTTTTCATATTTAAGTACTCTGTAACCAATCAAAATTAAAATAATTATCCCGCTGGCACGCCCCTGCGAAAGGAGGAAAAAAAACTCGTCGCTAGCATCTTTGTTATCTGTTAACTCGGTTTTTTAGAGGGCGTGCCAGCTGGTGGCTCCAGCGGTTATTCAAAAATAATACTTCTTTTCGTATTGTTCTGATACACGTTCTTAGTGGTAATTTCTCTATTCGTATTTGAATAATCGTTTTTATTATTTGGGGCTAGAAAACATTTGACTTGATGCTCAATCATTTTTTCAAAAGGAATAAGAAAACCCTTTGTCTCGCATTCTTCTAAGTTACCTTCCTTAAGTAAATTTAAGACCGTATAGACTGACTCAATAGTACTAAGACAAAGAGGTTCTGGCTGCTGCTTGATGATAAATTTTGATTTGATTTTATTATCAAAACTCACTCTTTTTAGTTTTTGCAAGTTCTTACTTAGTTTAAGCATTTTACGGGCGCAGGGCCATGTGCCATCGAGAAGGAAGATGTGTGGATTATTACCCATAAATGAATTTATTTCTGAACTTTTCCTTATCGATAAGTTGAAATTATCTTTTCCTGGATAAAGTAAAAAAGAACAACTTTCTTCTTTGGTCAGTATTTCATTTACACGATTATTATTGGTGAAATCGACACCAACTATAATTTCTGAATTTTCAAGTTGAAGCTTAGTCATATGTCCCGTTCCGTTTTTCTCTTTTTTGTACTCCTTCGGGTGCATAAGAATAATAAAACGAGTCTTAGTATGGAAAGGACTAATGTGTTTACAAATACATGTGCTTGAAGGCCTCATGCATTTGTAACATTTGATTCTTGGATTTTTTATTTCTACTTGCAAAGTGAATATCTCTGTATTTTCTAATTAGCTATAACGGCTGGCGCTAGGCGTAAGGCATAGCTTTCAACCAAAATTGTTCTTTCGAAGATAGGAATAGATTATTGAATTTGATTAATCTTTTGAAAAACGGAACCTATGCTTACGAATAGCGTTTATCATACGCACTTCATTAAAGAGAAGTATTTCTTATTCTTCTCACCTAAATTGATTCTCTGGAAAATGCACGTTTATAAATAGTCCACTTTTTCTTAATCGCTAAGTGAAACAAATGTGTATGAAACGAATTTCTCAAAGACACAATATATTTTATTTAATTTTATAGTATAGATAAACGACACTTGTTGTTTATCCATTTTTTAGCAAGCATTAATTAAAATGAAAAAATTAACTTTTATACTAATCACTTTCTTAAGCATTAATTTAGCTCATGGCCAAGAAGGTAAAACCTATAAATCTCTAGATGAGGCTCTTAAAACCCCTGAGTTAGTTTATGAATTACAGTTATATAATAAAAACTTGACAGAAGTACCCGAGTCTATTGGCACTTTGACCAATTTGATATCGCTTGACTTATCGGAAAACCAACTGACGAGCCTTCCGGAGTTCATAGCCGATTTGACGAATTTGAAATCACTTGACTTAGGGTCTAACCAACTGACAAGTCTTCCGGAGTTCATAACCGATTTGACCAACTTGGACGAGCTTTTTTTAATAGACAACCAACTTACGAGTCTTCCGGAGTCCATTGACAACTTGACCAATTTGACCTTGCTTTATTTAGTAGACAACCAACTAACGAGTCTTCCAGAGTCCATAGGTAATATGACCTATTTAACCAAGCTTGCCATAGGGGCTAATCAACTGACGAGTCTTCCCAAGACTATAGGCAATTTGTCCAATTTGAGGGAGCTTTATTTAGGGGATAATCAATTAACAAGTCTTCCAGAGTCCATAGGCAACTTGGTCAATTTGAGGAAGCTGAACTTAGGGGATAACCAATTGACAAGTCTTCCAGAGTCCATAGGCAATTTGGCCAATTTGAGGAAGCTGAACTTAGATGAGAACCAACTAATAAGTCTTCCTAAGTTCTTAGGCAATTTGACCAATTTGAGGGAGTTTGATTTATCTGCTACTCAACTGACGAGTGTTCCAGAATTCCTAGGCAGTTTGTCCAAGTTGACAAGGCTTTCCTTAGATAATAACCAACTGACGAGTCTTCCAGAGTTCATTGGGAATTTGACCAATTTGAGATCACTTTCCTTAGATAATAACCAACTGACGAGCCTTCCTGAGTCCATAGGGGAATTAACCAATTTGACTTGGCTTCACTTAAAGGCTAACCAACTGACGAGTCTTCCGGAGTCCACAGGGAATATGGTCAATTTGAGTGGGCTTATGTTAACGGCTAACGAACTGAGGAGTCTTCCCAAGTCTATGGAGAATTTAACCAATTTGACAGAGCTTTACTTATTAGACAACGAACTAAGCTCAAGAAAAGTTGAAAAGTTAAGGCAAATTCTTCCGGATTGTAAAATAAGAACAGAATAATAACTTGCCAACCGCAACTATGAAGCCTTTTGCAGAATCGTGCTACAATGGATTAGTCGAGATTGTTAATTCAGAAAGTGCAGGTTGATTTAACCATAATTAAGCGTGGGAAGCAAGAGGGTTGCAAACTGATAAAGGAATTTGCAAATGCTGTTACTTGTGTGAAGAAGAAAAAAGGGATTATTTCACCTCTAATTTAAAAATATGTTCATGCCTTTAACCTTGTTTTGGCGAATCTATTCTGGGCATATCTCGAACATGGCGCGCCGAAACCTACTATTGCGTATAGCCGATGTTATGAGCATTAACAATTAACTAATTTGACCATGTCTTCTAGGGAATTGTCACGATCATAGATAATTGTTTTTTGAAACCAATCATCCTTTTTATTTCGAGTTTTGCTCCAACAGCTTTCGCCATTATTAGGGGAAACACTTATAGACATTCCATTCTTAAATTGAAATCCAAAGTTTAATTCATCCAACCATTTTGGTGCGCCGAAATTTCGAATGGTAGATATTTGATGAGCATATGTATCTACAATGTGTCTCCTTATTGGCTCCTCCTGATTCTTTACACAAAATAATCCCCAAATGGAGACTCTGTCTTTAGATAATGTTAATTCTATTGCAGCTTCAATATTTCGTTTCTTATTAAAACGCGATTTTGAACGGTATTGAAAACAAATTTGTTCACTTATAGACTTATCTTTTGCCTGATTAATTGTGGCAATATTCCATTCTAATCTTTCACCGATTGACAGAAAGCAGCTTACAATAAGTTCAAGTAAAATTTCTTTACGCTTCTGTTCAGAGGCCTTGACATATTGATCAATTGAAATATACTTCCAAACTGACTTAATACTTCCTTCTAGACTTTCCCTTTCGCTTGTCTTACTATTAACAATATGAATGTTTAACCGATGACGAATTGAAGAGATGCCAACTAGATTTTTAGAAAAAGTCCAGATAACCTCATTTTGGAAGTCAATAGCTTCTTCAAAACCATAAATTGTGATGTGAGGTGCGAATTTCATCATAGTTGCTCATGGCGTTTAAGCTATACGCTGTTGCGTTTGATTAAAGATAAAATTAATTTCGAAGTCAGGACTTGCGAGTTTGAATGATTTATCATTCGAAGCGGGATTTAAGCAGTGGATTATTGGTAGTGTTATGCACTTTTTAATTTTTCATAGGATTTGCAATTTTTCACTCATCCATTTGGAGGTATCTATACTCGGTCAATGAACTTAAAAATTGAAGAAGATCTTTACGTTCATTATCCGTCAATTCAAATCCGCGAACATAGGTGGACTTCGTTTTTGAATCTTTACCGCCTCGCTCATAGTGAAGAATCACCTTCTCCAATGATTGAAATGAACCATCGTGCATGTACGGAAAAGTCAGGTTAAGATTTCTAAGGGTCGGCACTTTAAACTTTCCAATGTCCTTATTGTTTTTTGTCACTAGTGCCCTTCCTAAATCGATGTAATTCTTGTACGTACCGTTGTTTTGAAAAGAATAATCCGTAAAGTCGAATCCACTGTGGCATTTCACACAATTGAGCCTGTCACTTTTGAAGAGTGTATAGCCGTTTTGTGCACTTATTGAAATGGCATTAATATCCCCATTCATATATGCATCAAAAGGGGTGTCTTTCGAGACTAATATACGTTCGAAATTGGCAATAGCTTTTTGAATAATTTCTATGGTCAAATCTGAACCATAAGCTTTTTGACTCATTTTATCCAAATAAGACACAGATTTCAAACGCTTCAACAATTCATCTTTGTCCAGATTAAATTCGCGGTGATCTTTCAATGGGCCGAGCACTTGATCTTCTAGTGTGAGGAATTTACCATCTCGCATCAAATATGGATGCAATCCAATATTATTTAGTGTTGGTGTGTTTCGAGTTACTTTTCGTCCAAAAATGCCTTCACCTAATTTAACTTGGTCAGTCAAAGCCATGTGTGTCATGTGACAAGATTGACAGCTTATGGAAGTGTCTTGGGAAAATAAACGCTCTGAGAATAAAGCGCCTCCTAATTCAATACTTTCAATTGAATACGGATTGTCCTTAGGGAATTGAACTTCAGGCATTTCCCATTTTTGAATTTCACTAACCTTAGGTGTATTAAAGGAAATCAAACCAATGAACATTGAAAACAGCAGAGCCACAAAGATGAAATTCGTTTTTTTCATTCTATGAACCTACGCTTTCTAGAATCGAATTTAAAACCGATTTCTCGTAGAAAATGGTAATCCTAGTTTGTAATATCGTGTAAGGCTAAACCAGCGAACCTTTTCATATTAACTAATTTCAGTACAACTTAATGCTGATCCAATGGATTTAATTGAATGGCTTTTAGTTTGACCACTGTTTATCTTGTTTGGGTGTTATCTATACAGAATATCTCTCGTGGCGTCCCCAAAAGTTTCTATTGTGCATAACGTTTTGCGCTAGTAACTGTACAGCTCTTCACTAAAACTAGTTTCTCGAAGATAAAAAAAGCGTTTTATTGTTTTACTACTCTAATGATAGCCTTTTTTTCTGCTGTTTGGACAGATACAATATATATCCCGGCAGGTTCATTTATATTAAGATTCATAATTTGTGATTGAGTAATTGTTTTTGAATCAATTAATTTACCCGAAATATCAGTAATTGATACTACTGAGAATTCATAAACAGCACCAAGATCTATGGAGAAATTACCAGACGTTGGGTTAGGATAAATATGTAACTTATCTCCGAAGCTATTTTCTATTATTCCCACAGTGGTAATTGCAATGCATGTAGCAGTGTCTACACATCCATTTTCTGTTAATTCAAGTGCGTAATTACCATTGCTTGTTGCTGTAAAAGAAAGGCTATTTTCACCAATAATTACAGCAAAATTATTATCGCAATCTAACCATTGGTAGGCTGTTGCAGATGTATTATTGGCAGTTATTGTTATGCCTGTTAAACTTGTTGTTATATCTGATATTGTATTTATTGTTAAATCCAGCGCTACAACAGAGTCACAACCATTAGCATTGGTTAAAGTATGCGTAGCTGTGTTGTTAGATGAGGTATAGGTATTACCATCTATCCAAGTGTAGGAATCACAAGCAATTTGGGTATCTGTACCATTATTAGGAATACATTGACTTATTTTATGCACAAAAATGTCACTACTTCCAGCTGCTGTATGATTATCAACACCTGCTCCCGGGTCAAAATCTACTGTACCTTGAAAAAAGCCAGTAGTATATACATTTCCAGAGGCATCGACATTGATGGACCGCCCAGAATCATTACCTGATCCTCCAAATGCCTTGACCCAAAGAAAGTCTCCAGTAGCATCCATTTTTTGAACGAATATGTCATTACTTCCAGCTGCTGTATGATTATCAACACCTGCTCCTGGGTCAAAATCTGCAGTTCCTTGAAAATTCCCTGTTACGTATACATATCCATTGTCATCTACATTGATAGATCGGCCACCATCAGTGCTTGTTCCTCCAAATGCCTTGGCCCAAAGAAAGTTTCCTGTAGCATCCAATTTTTGAACGAATATGTCGAGATCTCCCGCCGAAGTATGGTTTGTAATTCCAGCTCCTGGGTCCAAATCTGCGGTACCTTCAAAAGAACCTGTTGTATATACTTTTCCACTTGAATCTATGCTTATAGAGAGCCCATAATCACTAGCTGCTCCTCCAAAAGATTTTGCCCAAAGAAAGTTCCCCAAAGCATCCATTTTTTGAACGAATATGTCATAATTTCCTGCTGAGGTCAAGCTCGTAACTCCTGCATTTGGATCAAAATCTGCAGCTCCTTGAAAATAGCCTGTAGTATATACATTTCCAGAGGCATCTACACTGATAGATTGGGCAATATCAGAACTCGTCCCTCCAAATGCTTTCGCCCAAAGAAAGTTTCCTGCAGCATCCAGTTTTTGTACGAATATGTCCCATATTCCAACTGATGTAAGATTTGTAACACCTGCTCCTGGGTCAAAATCTACAGTTCCCCAAAAATATCCTGTTGTATACACATTTCCATTGGCATCTATACTTATAGATTGGGCATATTCTTCACTTGTCCCTCCAAATGCTTTTGCCCAAAGAAAGTTTCCTGCAGGATCCAATTTTTGTATAAATACGTCCCAGTACCCAACTGAAGTAAGACTCGAAACACCCGCTCCTGGGTCAAAATCTACAGTTCCTTCAAACCATCCTGTTGTATAAACATTTCCATTGGTATCCACAGTGATAGATCGTGCATGATCAGTATCTGTTCCTCCAAATGCTTTTGCCCAAAGAAAGTTTCCTGCAGGATCCATTTTTTGTATAAATACATCCCAGAGCCCAACTGAAGTAAGGTTCGAAACACCCGCTCCTGGGTCAAAATCTACCGTTCCTTGAAATGGTCCTGTTGTATATACATTTCCTACGGCATCTACAGTAATGGATTCGGCATATTCTTCACTTGTCCCTCCAAATGCTTGCACCCATTCATAAGTTTGGGCCTTTGTACTTAAGATGCTAAGCAATAGGCCTAATGTTAAAAAGTAATTTAATTTTTTCATAATAGTCCGTTAAGTTCTTTTTATTGCCGAAAAAATCATCAAACTTTATGCCATAAAGCCAGCTGAAATATAAGAAAGAAAATATAACTTAAATAGCACAATTCCGATAAATATAAGGGACTTGGTAGGTGAAAAATCTACAAGAAAAATGATAGGAATAATAAACACATCTAAAACAGCGATTCCTATATAGAAGGAAATTTTTCCATTCAAAACCCTAATGATTGGCACTAATAGACCATATAAACATCATCCCAAGACAAACTGATGAAATTCAATCTCTTCAATTGTCTGTAATATTATAAGTAATAATACTTGATAGTATAGTACTAACAATAAATATTGAGGATGTAATCAATCGGTTTTCTTTCTTTCTTTTTACATGCTGAGTCTATTACTAATGATTGCTAACGTTTAGTATATGAAGCGTAGCTTGCCGATAGGCTACTATGATTTCAGATACAGTGTTAGCGGTTTTTATTTTGTTTTAAAAAGTATCCTCTATATGAATAGTCTGGATCGGAAAGTTCCCATAATTGACTACAGGTCTTGCACTCGTATATGTTTGCGCCATCAGTTTTATCTCAATATGCTTCATTTGATTACTTCCTAATTTTTTGCTGAGATTCAAAACAATATTCACACATCTCTATTGATTTTGTTCCATGTAAATTCCCCAAGCACAATTCGAAAATTCTCCTGCTGCAAATTTTGAGGTTTTAGTTCCATCTGAAATCTCATATACAGTAAATGAATAATCTTGTCCATAATTTGGGTCTTTAATATCTATAGAATTCCCCGTTCTTTTCCATTCATAATCCCAAATATTTAAACCATTAATCTCGTATGGTTCACTATCTATGATCGTTTTTATATGTTTCCAATTCTCATTCATTCAATTAACGCTAACGGTTTATGTATGAGTAGTGGCAATAAAAAAGCGCTGCTTTTTGGTCAGGAACAAAAGTACAAACTTTAAGGTCTGCACTTTCTTAGCCATTACTTATACAAAATGTTGGCTTTTGTAGTTACTTAATTTCAAAAATAGCATTAATAGAAATAGTCAACCTACCCTCCAATCAACACTGTAAAATCTCCTATAACTATTGATCCGCCATGTGCAGTTGTGTCTCCCATTCGCGCAGCTGGCATTCCTCCAATCAACACAGTTGCAGAACCTTTTACAATAGAATCTGGTGGACCAACGCATACGAGCATATCGCCAACACGTGCGGCTGGTAAACTTCCAATTAAAACGGTGGGATTTCCCGGACCTATTACTGGTCCTCCAACATGCGGAATAGGAGGAAGTCCTGGTGTTACCATTGGACATACATGAAAATCTGTTAATCTTGCTGCTGCTGGCATCGTTTTTTGTTTTAAGTTTAATTAATCATTACCATTGCTCCTTTAATGGTGGTTTTTGTACCACCTATAAGTGAAGCTGTAGTACCTCCCTTTGCGGAATAGGCCAGTGAAGCAGACTCTTTAATATTCACTCCTTTTATTTGAACATCACCTCTAGAAGATTCTATCTTTACTCCTTTATCTCCTTTTAAAATTAGATTCTGGGCTGCATGAATGGTAATATTTTTTTCGCTTTTAATGGTAATTCCACTGTCAGACATGACAATGCTATGATTGTTTTTATCAGTGAAGACTAATGAATTGTCTTTTTCATCCAAGCTAATGGTTAATACAATTTTGTCATTATATGAGAGCTCTTCTAATTTAATCATGCTTTTTCTAGATTTACTATTGTTAGTGGTTATGCTGTTTTTTAATTCAACGATTAAAGCCAACGCTTACGCTATACGCAACGCAGTGGCTTATAGTGCGTGTTACCAAATTTCTTTATTGTTTTACTAGTTTATTTGTAAACATTCTTCCATTAGCTAGTACATTAATAAAATATACTCCTTTGGGAAAAGAGCCAATATCTATTTCTTTTTCTATACCCACATAGACTAGACCGCCATGAACATTCATGATTTCTATTTTCTCTATGTTTTCGGTCTTTATGGATATTTTTCCTGCGGTGGGATTGGGATATATTTCAAGGAATTGATTTTGTTCTATTGGATAAAGTCCCGTTGAATTTCCTGTCTTGTCAATCTTGAGAAGATAAACATCTTGTTGTCCTGCACCCATGCTGCTGTTCAATCCTGTAACTACATATCCTTCATCAAATGTTTGTTTCACACAAAGACCATAATCCATTTCATACCCTCCATAGATTAAATTCCATTCTTCATTGCCATTTTGATCTATTTTGAATAGAAATAAGTCAGGACTAAATACCGATATGCCTTCTGTACCAGTTATTATGTAACCGCCATCTGATGTTTGTTCGATATGGATGCCATGAGTGAAATTATGATTGTTATATGCCCGAGTCCAAATTGTATCTCCTAGATTGTCCGTTTTTATCAGGTATAGTTTATTAAACATTCCTGCGGTGCTACTTTGTGTGTTGCCTGATATCATATATCCGCCATCAGACGTTTGAATTAAATGTGTTCCTCTATCACTAAACGCTCCTCCGTATGTTTTCGTCCAAATTAAATTGCCAGCTGGATCTATTTTGTTTAATAGCACACTTGAGATACTCGCATTGTAATTATTCGTCCAACCAACAAATAGTAAGTTCGAATCAGAAGCTTGAATTAAGCTTGTCGCGTTATCGTTAAGCGCTCCACCATACGTTTTTGTCCATAAGGTATCACCATTCAGATTGGTCTTTAAAACTTGTGCATCTTCAGCTCCTGCTCCGCTGCTACTAGTTATTCCCAGAAAGTAAAATGAAGAATCATTTGAAAGAATCACATCATTCAATTTTTCAAAACCTGCTCCACCATAAAACTTTTGCCATTCGAATGTCCCGATTGAATCGACCTTAACAATAAAATGATCACCTGAACCAGCTCCAAAACTAGCAGTAGTTCCAGCAAGAATATAACCACCGTCAGGAGTGTTTTCAAATGCGTAACAAAAGTCGAATTCTGAACCTCCATAGTTTTCTTCCCATAGAAGATCACCATATTTATCCGTTTTGATTAAATAAAAGTTGCCATTTGGTTCGCCAAAACTTCTTGTGCCTCCCGCAATTGCAAAGGAACTATCTTCCAACTGTCTTAATTCAAATCCTTGTTCATTATTGGTTGATCCATAGGTTTTTTCGAAGGTTATTTGAGAAATACAATCAAAAGAACTAAAAGCAATTAATGAGATTAGAAAAAGTGTTTTCATTTAAAATAGTGTTTACTAATGGTCAATTCTAAAATGACGTACGCCTTTTAACTGTGATTAAGTTTTAGAATTAAAGATAGTTGTTTTCGAGTAAGCTAGTTTTGCGAAGCATAAACGGAGCACTTGTACAGAGCCTACCGAAGTACTTGTACTGAGCCTGCCGAAGTAACTTGTACTGAGCCTGCCGAAGTATGTATTTTAGATAGTGTTGACAGTTCGTTTTTTATCCAATTTGTCGGCTGTAATTATTCTATTCGAGTAGGAATTAATTGTTAGTCTAATATTTCTTTCATTGTTTGTGATATAAATATTTTTCCCTGTTTTTTGAAATTCGGTTTCGTCTGTTTCTGAAATAATTGTAGAAATCATTTTTTCAATTTTGTCTTTTGAAAAATCTATACTTAGTTTCTTATTGATTCTTCCATAAACAAGTTCGGTGTAGCAAATTTTATCTGTAATTTCTTTTTTATAATTGTTCATACTTGCTTATTTAAATAGTGTATCAAAATCAGGGATCAATTCACTTGAGTTCTTCCAAGCATTGCTTCCAAGCGTATCCACATTTTCATCTTCTTTTGTAGATAGCTTATAAGAAAAGTAGCTACAAAGCGCAATAATACAGGTCATGGTTGGAGTTGTCTTCAGTTACTGCTAACTGTTAGCTTATGGCAAGTAGGGGTAGGGCAGTTAAAAGTACTAAACTTTCAAATTTGCACTGAACCAAAACGTTTACCTTAAGGTGTCTAAATATTTACCTACAAAATTTCCTTCTTCACTTCCGTCGGGGTTTGTAATCAACCAATCTAAAATGTCAGATTCAGGGAACGTAATTGTTTGACCAAAAGAAAACCCTCTTACAGCATTTAGTTGATTAGCAATGGTGCCACTTACATTTTCTTTTTTCCAAGATGAAACTCTGACGAATATTTGTTCATAGTTACCAAGGTTGTCATAAATTCTAGTGGTCAAAAAAAACGCTTGTCCATCTTTCAATCCTTTCAAATATTTTTTCTTTGCCTTTTTTAAAGTCTTTTGAGCTTTTTCCACATAAGGAGCAATTAAAGCATCATATTCTTCCAATTGATCTGTGCCATTGAAACTGTATGGTTTGTCAGTTGGAGCATTTTCCGCTAGAGGGGCTTCATTAGAATTTTGTCCGTAGCTATTTAGACAGATTAAAAGTGAACAGACAAAAATCAAGTTCTTGATATGAATATGTTTCATAGTTTATTTTTATGTTTTACGACGTCCAGGTTAAAATGACGTACGCCTTCTAGCTGTGATTAAGTTTTGGAATTAAAGATAGCTGTTTTTGAGTAAGCTAACTTTGCGAAGCATAAACGGAGCACTTGTACCGAGCCTACCGAAGTACTTGTACTGAGCCTGCCGAAGTAACTTGTACTGAGCCTGCCGAAGTATGCATTTTAGGTAGTGTTGGGAACTTTTTTTTAATTGCCATCTCAAATTCAACCAGATACTTGCCTTTTTGCGGGACGCTGATTTACTGAAATATTAATCGTCAGTACTTGCTTCTTGAACAATTGCGAATCCTTACATCTCACTCAAGCGAATTAACTATTCAAGATGACTACAGTGGCTTCTAGTCGTAGGCTACAAGATTATAGGACAAGCCAAACATGTGCATGGGGCTTTCTTCATCCGGACGAAAAATATAGGCATATTTGAGGTTCAGCCCCCCGGTGATGTTAAAGTTAGCTTCAATTCCAACTAGAACTTGTGATTCCCAGTATGGAATCTGTGCAAATTCAGTGTAAATTCCTCCAGTAGTTGAACTCTGTATCAATGCGCTCATGTCTTGCTTAGAAAAGAAACTTACAGTGGGACCGATGAATATATTATTTTGGTTCCCAACGTTGTACCCGAGAAGCAGTGACCCTCCAGCGACCCATCCACCATCTGTCTCATCAGTAATCTCAGCACTAATTAGAACATCGCCTGACATTTGCTTGTTCGCTTCAGAGTTAATCGTGAATTGCGAAAGGTCATTCTGATACTTTCCCCATGCAACTCCCCCATATGGTCCGAAGCTGAGTTGTAGCTTATCTTTGAGGGTAATGGCAAAATCACACCCAATTCCCAATCCCGATTTGTTCTTTGCCCACATATATTCGAAGCCCATGGCGATAGCTTTATCGCCTGTCGATCGTTGTGAGAATACTGATGAACCGATTAGCAAGAAGCCAATCAAGATGAGATTGGGAAGAGTTGAATTTTTGACCTTGAAGTGTGTCATTTTTTTACCGATTTAGTAGGTAACGAAAGTACGTATTAATTATGTTGTTTATGCGCGCTCGATAATAGTGATTTGGGATACGATTGATTCAGTAAAAACTGCAAAACTACTATTGAATATTCCTTCCTTAATTTACTCTACTCACTCCTCATTCAAATGTAAATGAAACCAATACAGAGTAACGGTACTATTATCAGAGCGGAAATATTCATATTTGTTTTTACCATTTTCGGGTCAGACCTAATCTGAGTGTCTCTCCATTATTGCATCACTCCAGGAATCCCCTAAACGATTTATGCACCAAATTTTCTCATCCGAAAAAATAGAATCCAAAGCTGTGAAGTAAATCCTTTTGTCATTAAGACTAACGAATGGATATAATTCCTCATTTTTTTTCCATTGGTAAAATTTGCTCTTTTAACGGGAGTCCATTTGGTTCTCGAGTCTTTGTAGCCACCTTTTAGCAAGTGAAAAATCAGGATCAATTGTCAGTGCTTTTTCGAACATGACCTTAGCACTTTCAAACTGACCTTGAGCTCTGCGTAAAAGACCCATTCCGAGATAAGATTCCTTCCCTTCAGGATACACTTCTAAGGAATATTGAAAGATTTCTTCTGCGACCATTAAATTCTTATTTATTATCGTTTGAAAACCAAGGTTAAAGATGACCGATATAGGTGGCTGGATTTCATATCCGTATCGTTTTGATAAGTTATCGAAATGTTGCGTCACTTTATCCAACGATTCCTGGTTTTCACCAGGATTGAAGTCAGGATATAACGCAWGAAGAAAMWGTGTRAAATCCATYGCWGGTACATGMCCCTGGTTCWCCAATTCATCYACTTTATAGGTAAGRCTCTCTGGTTTATGGTYSGCTAAAACACGAGTGAATTCAGAAACGTGATTTGTTAAYCCCTCATYATCGCTGTAAATGATGTGTAGAAATCTGTTTTCCGAAAGCGTTTTTAACGGACCTGATTTTATTTTTTGTTGAAGCTCTGTCGGTATGATACTAAGGGACGGACTGCTTGCGAAGTAGCCATTAAACAGAAGAGGGTTATTGAGCAGCGTGTAAACAGTGAAGAACCCACTGTTAGAACCGCCAAAAAGGACTTTGAACGGAGCAGTCCGGTAGTTATTATCAACGTGCGGTATCAGCTCTGTCTCAAAAAAGTTAATATAATTATCCGGAATTGTTGTGTCTTGATTTTCCCTTGTTGGCAACAAAATACKATTTCCTTCGGGTAAATCTAYTCCAATAAGTATCAYCTCAGGAATTTGTCCTTCGCCCATGTAGTCTAGTGTAGAAGCTAACATGGCGAACCGAGATCGGTAATCTGAACCCAACATATACAGCACGGGATAGGTTTTCTTGGAACTATCGTAGTTAGCAGGTAAATGGATTGACAGTGGAATTGTTTTGTCTAGCACTTTTGACTGAAGTGAAGATGTTTTTCCCAAGGTAACCGCTGGTTCACTGTGCTCTGTTAAACGAGGGAAATCAGGATGATTTTCTGCATTTTCTTGAGCAAAGACAGAGTTTAGCGATAAAGCACATGTCAATATTAATAATTTCGTTGTTTTCATGCTTTCTTTATTATAAATGTGATATTTCTCATTGTTCTAATTAAGAAAACAAATATACTTCTTGAGAGAATTACCAGTCTTGTAAAATCTTGCTATTCTTTTTATAATTACCGGGAGTTACTCCAACGTATTTCTTGAAACTATGGGTGAAATGACTTTGGTCATAAAACCCTGATTCAAGTGCAATTTCTACCAAAGGAACATCTGTATAAAAAAGCTTTTTTGAGTTTTCTATTCTTATGGTAGTTAGATATTCCAAAGGTGTTAAGCCGATATTCTTTTTGAAGCTTTTTTGTAGTTTAAATTTATTTACTTTAAATTCTTTTTGTAGTGTTTCTAAAGTGATTGATTGGTTATAATTTAGAGACAAGTAATTAAGAATATCGTCAAAAGGTTCGTTAGCATTTTTTTTAAAATAAGGTTGATGAATATCATTCAAAGTATCCAAAAAAAGATTTTCAATAATTTTAAAAATTGATGCTTCGTTTATGTCAAACTCACTGTTACTATATGAAATGAAATAAGGTAAACTTGCCAGGTAAGAATAATCAGCATTTATTTTTTTTGCAACATTTTTGATTACGTCATCGCTTATATAAAGCGCTTTATAGGCCCAGGCATTGTTTTTATTGCTCCAGTTTTTATGAATTGAATAAGGGGGGATTAATTGTATTGCATTCTTACTGACCAAAAAATCTGAATTGTTAAATGCAATGTTTTCGCTTCCGTATTCTATATAAGACAGACTCCAAGATTGGTGAAAATGAGATGGGAAGTTTTTATCGATAAACATAGCAGATTTAAGTTCAACACCATCTAGTATTGATAATTTTATTGTCTTCACCTTGTTTATTTCTATCATTTATATTTGCACTTGGGCATTTGTTTTTCTCTAGTAAAGACAATATTTAGCGATATAACGATTACTAATTTAGTAGTTTTTATATTTCCTCCTTTTGTCAATATGTTTGGTAACAATTGAATAAACAACATATGTTCTTTATCCGACCAAGTCGGCCTGCTAAAAACAATTATTTTATTCTATGGTATCCGAAAGTACAAATTTAGTTAGTTAGAATTAACCTAAAAGCTGCACACTTTAATAGGTGTAATTAGCAATTCTAATTGCGAAGTGGGATGGGTTTAAAAGACAAATGCCGACCATAAGGTGGGTATTAAGCCATTTGGGTAGAAGATGGGATCCGATAGCTATCCGGTCGAACCTGAGAAAGCGAAGCTTTTGAAGACGGAGGCACGATCAACAGATTGAACAGCCTAAGTAAGCCCTTTTGTACAATACCGAATCATATAAAACGAAAAAAGGCCTTGCCGAAGCAAGACCATTTTTCCTAGGGTAGAAGATGGGATCCGATAGCTATCGGGTCGAACCAGAGAAAGCGAAGTTTTTGAAGACGAAGGCGCGATCAGCAGATCGAACAGCCTGAGGTACGACCCTCGGTACGTACCGAGGTATTATAAAACGAAAAAAGGCCTCGCCGAAGCAAGACCTTTTTTCCTAGGGTAGAAGATGGGGCTCGAACCCACGACCCTCGGTACCACAAACCGATGCTCTAACCAACTGAGCTACAACTACCATGTATTATATACATCTAAGCACGATTGCTTAGCGGCTGCAAATATATGGTTTTCTATATGGATTAACTGCATGCAATTCGTATTTTTTTTTTTAATTTCACTCCAACAAATCAAACCCCTTGAATATGAGCCTAAAAAAACATTTGGTACACGAGTTTAAAATCCGAGTATTTGAAGAATCTTATGCACGGATTTACAAATGTCTCACAATGCTGAATGAAAAGCAGCTCTGGTCATCTCCAAATTCAACTATCCCATCTGCAGGATGTCAAATCATGCACTTGTGTGGAAATGCTCGACAATGGATCCTTTCAGGATTAGGTGAATTACCTGATAATCGTGATCGTGATCAAGAATTTATCGTTCAAGAGAATATTCGCAAAAGTGATTTTATCTTTCTTCTCGAAAATTTAAAATCCCAATTGAATCGATATTTTCAAGAATTAACTGAAGAGAATTTGGAAGAAATCTATTCGATACAAGGTTTTAATGTGACAGGGTTTTCAGCAATCGCCCATGTAATGGAGCATTTTTCCTATCATACAGGACAGATCACTTTATTAACGAAAATCCATACGGGAAAAGAAACTGGGTTCTATTCAGAAATCGATTTGAACCAACACAATAATTTGAACTAAGCTCATTTAACAAAAGAAGCGGCTAAATGTTGAAAACAATCCAGAGATTCGATTCAATTGTCGCCCTTGTCTTGTATTTTTGCAACAAACAAAATGGACTATGTTGAAAATTGGCGTTCTGGGTGCTGGACATCTTGGTAAAATTCACATCAAACTTTTACTTGAACTTTCTGATAAGTACGAATTCGTTGGTTTTTTTGATCCGAATGATGAAAATGCTGAATCCGCGATTAAAGCGTATAATGTTACCCGATTTGATTCGGTTGAAGCGATTTTGGATGTAGTAGATTGTATTGATATCGTTACACCAACACTGTCTCATTTTGCGTGTGCATCTTCAGCCTTAAGAAGTAGTAAGCATGTGTTTATCGAGAAACCAGTTACTGAAACAGTAGATGAAGCTCGAAAATTGATCAATTTAGCACAAGAGGCAGGAGTGAAGGTACAAGTTGGACATGTGGAGCGATTCAATCCAGCATTTCAAGCCGCAGTTCCTTATTTCAATAAGCCAATGTTCATCGAGACTCACCGTTTGGCGCAGTTTAATCCAAGAGGGACGGATGTTCCTGTAGTTTTGGATTTGATGATTCATGATTTAGATGCCATTTTAAGTGTTGTAAAATCTCCAGTAAAACGTATTTCTGCCTCAGGAGTTTCTGTGGTGAGTGATACACCTGATATTGCCAATGCACGAATTGAATTTGAAAATGGCTGCGTAGCAAACCTTACAGCAAGTCGAATTTCGATGAAAAACATGCGTAAATCACGATTTTTCCAGAAAGATGCCTACATCAGTGTTGATTTCTTGGACAAAGAATTGGAAGTGGTAAGCATGGTCGATGTGGAAGGAGAACCAAGTCCATTTGACATCGTTTTCGATCTCGGAGAAGGGAAGCCAACCAAGAAAATACTTTTCGATAAGCCTGATTTGGAGCCAACAAATGCAATCAAAGAAGAGCTTTCGTCCTTCCACGATGCGATCGTAAATGACACAACGCCAATCGTTCCATTGGAAGATGGATACCTTGCGTTGGATGTCGCTCAGCAGATAGTTGATAAATTAAAAGCATCAACTAACTTGGCTGGACAATAAGCACCAGTTTCGAGCGTTATTCAAGCACTATTATTAACTATGAAGCAGATATTCCCAATATTTGGGCTCATTCTTTTATTGAGTTCGTGCATTAAAAATAATCCAGATCCCGTTTGGATTGAAATTAACGAGTGGCAACTCGAAGCAAATTCTAATGCCGTCACACCAGCTGGTGAGTTAACTGAAAATCTTTCGGACGGATGGGTTTACGTCAACAATGAACTTGTCGGAATCTTCGAGTTACCGTGCAAAATCCCTGTGATTTATTCTGGTACGAATACCATTCGAGTTTATCCAACGATTTGGAACAATGGAATTTCAGCAACAAAGAAAATTTATCCGTTTGTTGACTATTTTGAAGTTACCTCTGAATTCATTGAAAACGAAACAATAATTATCAATCCGATTACGCGCTACAAAGCCAACGCACAGTTTTGGATTGAGGATTTTGAAGCTGCTGGGATAAAGTTGGAAGATGACGCTAATTCAGTTGCAGAAATCACCACAGTTATTGCAGCTGGATCTGGAATAGAACAGCCCTTCAATGGAAATAGGTTTGGACGAATCACCTTGAATGAAACATTAAATTCATGGGTGGGAAATTCTGTAGATAGTGATGTACTCAACCTTCCAATAGGACAAGAAGTCTACCTCGAAATTGATTATCACAACACAAATCGTATAACAACGGGTTTACTTGCTGTGAGTCCATCAGGTACGCTTGATAATCCAAACATTCAGATGAATCCCCAGACTGATGCAGATGTTGAGTGGAAGAAAATTTACATCGACTTGAGAGAGATTGTTGGTGCTTCTGCGAGTGGATCGTACTTTCAGTTGTCGTTTCAAGCCTTGCTCGACGATGAAGAAACAGATGGAGAAATCAATATTGACAACATCAAAGTAGTCTATTTCTAGATGAATGCACGCTTACTAACTTTCTTGTTGGTACTGGTAGATTGGCTTTCGGCGGTTCTCGCTTGGGGCTCGTTTTACTATGTTCGAAAGGTGAAACTTGAATTGACGGAATTCAATGTCAACGAATCCTTTTATTATGGCGTACTTTTTATACCCATTGCCTGGATTTTTCTTTACACGCTTCAAGGAACGTATCTCGACGTTCGACGATTGCACCGAATTAAAATATTCAACCTCACATTTGTTGGAACTGTAATTGGAGTAGTGATGCTCTTTTTCGTTTTCCTTCTGGATGATGAAATCAACGGGTACAAACAGTATTACACCTCAGTGTTTTTACTTTTTGCCATTCATTTCTCCTTGTCATTCTTACCAAGACTGTTCCTTGTAAGTAACATCGTAAAACGTATTCACCGCCGTAAAGCTGGATTCAGAACGATGATTATCGGTGGAAGCGAAAGGGCAATTGATATTTACGATGAAATTGAGAGCTTACCGAAAGGAACGGGTAACAAATTCGTTGGATTCATTAATTTGAATGGAGTTGATCGACAATTGGAAAAGAAATTGACCTACCTCGGGCACATTAATGATGTCGAAGCGATTTTACGTGAAAATGAGATCGAGCAAGTGATCATTGCTGTTGAAAGTGTGGAGCACGACCGTTTGAGGAATGTTATTTCGCGATTGGAGGGTGGAGATGTGAAGATCAAAATCTTGCCCGATATGTACGATATTTTGTCGGGAACAGTGAAGATGAATAATATTTTCGGAGCTTTATTGATTGAGGTGAAGGCGGATGTAATGCCTATTTGGCAGCGTATCACAAAACGAATCTTTGATGTTACAGCTTCTGCAATTGCCTTGGTTTTATTGACACCTGTTTTTATTGTACTCGGAGTTCTTGTGAAAACATCGTCTCCTGGACCAATTTTATTCTTTCAACAACGAATCGGAAAAAACGGAGTTGTATTCAACATTATCAAATTCCGAACAATGGTTATGAACGCAGAGAAGGCGGGACCACAATTGTCTTCGTCGAATGATCCACGGATTACCTCTGTAGGTCGATTCATGCGTAAATCAAGGTTGGATGAATTTCCACAATTCTGGAATGTGTTGGTAGGGGATATGTCACTTGTTGGGCCACGTCCAGAAAGACAGTTTTACATCGATCAGATTGCTGAGATTGAACCTCAGTTCCATCAATTAACGAAAGTTCGACCAGGAATTACTTCTTGGGGACAAGTGAAATACGGTTATGCGGAAAACGTTGATCAAATGCTCGATCGGATGAAGTTCGATTTACTGTATCTCAAGAATCGCACCTTGTCCTTGGATTTCAAAATTATGCTCTACACGATTTTGATTATTTTCAAGGGAGCAGGGAAGTAGGAAGGGTAGATTCGCTGCGCTCTCAGGTCATCGGATTATCAGACACGGCTGAAGCCTTTAGATTGGTTCTTGAGTTCGTAAAGATTTCTAATTTCTAAAGTTTAGTGCAGAAAGATAGACTCGCTGCGCTCTCGGATCATCGGATTATCAGACACGGCTGAAGCCTTTAGATTTGTTCTCGGTTCTTGAATTCGTGAAGGCTTCTAGTTTCTAAAGTTTCATGTAAATAGGTTGATTGCTCTTTTGTGTTAGTAGAATTGTGGCGTTTTAACGCGCTTTCCGCGAAAAGTCCAGTAGGGCTTTCTGCTTCTATCCCGAACGTAACAGCATTTCAAGGATTTTAATCAATAAGGTAACGAAAATCCAATTACCTAAATCAGTCCTCCATTACCTTCAACAAATCCAAAAGCGCAGCGCTCTGATAATCCAAGAGCGTAGCGATCGAACAGCGCAGCGAATCCATTTATTCATCAATAAGGTAACGAAAATCCAATTACCTAAATCAGTCCTCCATTACGACAACAAATCCAAAAGCAAAGCGGTCTGAGAATCGAACAGCGCAGCGAATCCATTTATTGATCAATAAGGTAACGAAAATCTAATGACCTAAATCAGTCCTCTATTACCGCCAACAAATCCAAAAGCGCAGCGATCTGATAATCCAAGAGCGTAGCGATCGAGCAGCGCAGCGAATCTATTTTATTCATCAATAAGGTAACGAAAATCCAATTACCAAAATCAGTCCTCCACTACCGCCAACAAATCCAAAAGCGTAGCGATCGAACAGCGTAGCGAATCTAATTCACTTCACCAACACCCGAAACATCTCTTTCTCGCCAATGAATCCATTCAATTCATCACCGATAGCAATTGGTCCAACACCAGCAGGGGTTCCCGTATAAATCAAATCACCTTTTTTGAGAGTCATGAACTTTGAGATATACGAAATCAAACTATTGATTGTGAAAATCATGTCAGAAGTAGTACCATTCTGAACCACTTTTCCATTTTGTTGCATTGAAAACTGAATATTTTGACAATCTAATCCTTCAACAGGAATAAACTCCTTGCAAATAGCAGCACTTCCTTCGAAAGATTTTGCGATTTCCCAAGGATGACCTTTTCGCTTGCATTCAGCCTGTAAATCACGAGCTGTGAAGTCAATTCCCAGTCCAATTTCAGAATAATATTTGTAAGCAAAGCGCTCAGCAATATTTTTCCCTACGCGATCAATCTTCACAACAACTTCACATTCGTAATGGATGTCATTTGAAAAAGTCGGGTAGAAAAAAGGAGTTCCCGGTCGCAACAGGGAGATATCTGCTTTCATGAAGAACATTGGAACTTCAGGAACCGCAGAATTCATTTCTTTGGCGTGATCGGCATAATTTCGACCAATACAAATTATTTTCATCTACTTAAATTTATTCTTGAGCGCATCTAATTTCGACTCCATCTGTTGCGCTTCTTTTACTTTATTGACTTCTTTTGCCGCTTCTCGTTCTGCTTTGATCTTCGCCATTTCATTTTTCAAGCACTGTTTTGTATAGCGTGGGAAATCTGCATCTATCATCCATCCATAATATCCAGGCTCAGAATCTGCTATCGCTTTAATGGTTTTACCTCTGTGCTTTCCGAAATTGTAAATTGCTTCACCTTTTTTGTTGTACGCCAACCTTCCTGCAAAATCCAAGCGTGTTACATCACCGTAGCGAGAGAAATCAGCTAGGAAATCCATTCCGCTTTCCAGCTCATCGTAACGGGCTATTTGAGCGTCTAGTACTTCCCAAGTCGCTTTGGCATCTGCCATTGCTGAGTGCGCATTTTCCAAGTTCTTATCACAATAGAATTTATACGCAGCAATGAGCGTACGCTGTTCCATCTTGTGGAAAATGTTCTGAACATCAACATGCTTTCTGATAGAAAGGTCAATTGTACTTTCTGCGCGCAATAATTCTTCAGCGAGTAGGGGTAAGTCAAATTTATTGGAATTGTACCCTGCAAAATCGGCGTTTCCTAAAAATGCCTCGAGCTCAGGTAGAATTTCTCTAAATGTTGGTTCATCTTTGATATCCTCATTTGTAATCCCATGTATCGCTATTACTTCATCCGGAATCGTGATTTGTGGATTCACACGTCGCACAAACTCTTCTTGTTCGCCTGTTGGGAGAACTTTAATAATCGCAATTTCAACAATTCGATCATTGGTAATATTGAGTCCTGTTGCTTCAATATCCAATATTGCGAGTGGTGTGATGAGGGAAATATTCATGGCATTTAGTTTCTACAAAGATAATCATCCAAGTAGGGTGGCAAAAAAAAAGTCCCGACTTGAACAGACGAGACCTTAATTAATTTTCAATCTATATTACTCAGTCTTCAAACCAACATATTGGTACGGACCATATTTCTTCGTGTTGCCAGCATCCTTAACATATTCAGGACCTTGAACAATAGCTGTTACAATAACAACATTTACATGCCCTTTGAATTTTTCGTTCTTTTCGAAATAGGCAATGATGTCGTATTTCATGTTCTCGGCACGGATTCGAGTCAAATTCTCATTGGTTGCATAAGTTTTTGTTGGAACATGTGATGCAGAAGAGTAGACGTTGATTGTTACGTTTTCACGACAATCTTCGATCAATTGTGTTTCAACTTCTTTCACGAATTTTTTTAAGTCACCCCTTCTCACGCTCAACTTATTCTTGTTGTACTCAAAGTAGTGCATGAATTCAAGGTTTGGACAATCTGCCACAATAACAGGTGGTAAATCTACGATTGTGTCTGGTGGAAACACAATGATTCCTTTGTCAAAATCAATTAATAGTTCACGGTAAATTTCTTGATAACCTGTGTCACATAATGTTGTAAAGCCATCAATATGCATTACTTCATTTTTGCCTAAGTCAGTGTATTCTAAACGATACGTTTTACAAGGGTCTAACCCAGTCATGAAGCGACCATCGCGTAGGCGAGGGAAGATCAGTCGATCTGGTGAATCTTCATCACAATCAATACATACTAATTTCACGTTGAGGGCAAAGTCTTCTGGAATTGGCTTGTCACCGACTGATTTAATCAATCCTTTCAATACCGCAATTTCTTTCAACCCGAGGTAATCGTTGTGGATTTCGTAGATGTCTTTTTCACCTTTTCCATCTTTTCGAAAAGAAGTCATGTATCCTTTTCTACCGTCCAATGTTGTTGTATAGAAAAGATCATCATTCGTTGAATTGAAAGGGTAACCTAGGTTTTCTGCCTCCATCCATGTTCCATCATCTTCAAGAATAGTTCGCATGATGTCAAATCCACCGATACTTCGACCATCGTTCGTTGCGAAGTATAAAGTTCGGTTGTCAACAGAAATAAACGGTGAATCATCATCTCCCGGTCCATTTACTGTTGGTCCTAAATTGATTGGATCTCCCCATTTGTCCTTTTTCCCATTACTTTCCTCCAACTTTACCATGTAAATGTCACGTCCGCCAAAACCACCTGGTCGATCTGAAACGAAATAGAAGGTTTCTTTATCGTGCGACATCATTGAGTGCGTCTCCCAATATTGGGTGTTGATGTTCTTTACTTTCAGTTTTTGGATATCTTGGAATTTTGCATGGTAGAAGTCAGTGTAGTAGATATCTCCATTTCCTGTTGAATCCTCGTAGATATATATTTTACGCTCATCTGAACTGATAGCAATGGTTGCCTCGTTTTGTCTTGGCTTACAAAATTCCAATCGAACAGGCTCTGTCCATGTAGAATCAACATCGACATAACTGACATAAACATCTTCTGGATACTGATTGATGCGTCGATCTTTGTAAGGATCAGTTTCATTGTTTGCCCATGGTCGACGTGAAGTAAAGTAAAGCGCAGAACCATCTAAAGAAATAACGGGACTGTACTCTGGATAATTGCTGTTAATGGGAGAGCCAATATTTTTCAAGTAAACTTTAACTGGGTTAGCCATTCGCTTTTTAGCTTCAATACATTGAACCAAACGTACCTCGACAATAGGGAGTAATTCTGATTTTTTACTAGAAACCTCCTTGAACTTATTGTAGTACAATTCGGCTTTTTCGATTTCTTCATTCAAATGATAACTAGTACCCAAGTGGAACAGGGCATCTAATGCAGCGCTTTTTTCCTTGGACGAATACATGTCGTAATTTGGATCTATATCCAATACGGCTTTTTCCAAGTAGGGAATGGCTGTTAAATAATCTTTCCGTACATCAAGGCACAAGAAACCTTTTCGATAATTATAGTTTGCACTATTGGGCTGTATTTCAAGGAGTCTATCAACTAATATTTCGGCGAAGTACGAATATCCTTCTTGCATAAGGTTTGACGCCTGCATTATTAATTGATTCTCATTGGCAGAAGTTGCCATCTCTCGTACTTCAGGCTCTGAAATTTGACCACGCTGACTGATACCTGAGTAAGATAGAAGCATTGCAGATACAAAGACAAGTAGTTTAGTTGATTGAACCATAACATTAAATATCATAGAGTTAATGATCTAACTTACGATATCTCAGAAGTAATGTTACAAATAATCCCTAAAAAGGAATAATTCCGTGAAGAACCTACCTTATTTTACGATTCTAAACTCGGTACGTCTATTCAATTGGTGCTCATCTTCAGAACAATCAGCTTTTTTCCTTCCTTCACATTCACAACCGTTCAATAGTTTTGATTCTCCATATCCTTTACCATAAATTCGTTTAGGATTTGTAATTCTAGACTTGATGTATTTCGCAGAAGAAATTGCTCTTCGAGATGACAGACGCATGTTGTATGATTTTGATGCTCGACAATCTGTATGTGATCCCAATTCAATTTTTAAATCTGGGTTCTCATTCATGATTTTCACAATTTTATCAAGTTCAATTGCTGCGTCAGGACGAATATTAGACTTGTCCAAATCAAAGTAAATAGGGCTCAAGTGAAATGTTGCCGTTAAGTCAACACCAACTTCTACCTTTTGAAGCAAATATTCCAAGTTCAATGTTCCTTGAGTTCCGAGAATCGTATCAATCACGAATGTTTGTGTGATATACCCTGGTTTAGAAATGCGCACATCGTAGCGAACTTCATCACCTGGTTGTTTGTCCTTGAGTAAGCCTTCAATTTGAAGCCCATCATCATTGGTTGCATATGTTTTCTCAATCGATCCATCTGTAGGGTTCAGTATTTCAACTTTTGCACCTGAAAGAGGACTTAAGTCACCCGTGTCTACAACACTGATGTCTATAATGTAGTCGCCAACATATTGATTTTTCTCAAGCTCTTCATTATCCTGATTACATGCGGTCCTAAATGTTTCTGAATTCAATAAGGTTCCTTCGCCATCGTAATATTCAATGGTGTAATCTTTACAACGTTCAAGAACGCTGAAATATCCTCCATTCTTAATTCTTAAGTCAGAATCGCGATTTTTTGGCAATTCACATGTAGGACAAAGCAATTTAACCGTCATGTCACCTGGAATTTCGTCATCATGAAGCGAAATAAATGAACCTCTAAGCGTACTGAATGGGTAATTTCCTAAGTAATCGTTTTGAATTTCGTAGATGTCTTTTTCACCATATCCGCCTTTACGGAATGAAGTCAAATATCCTCTCAAACCATCGATAGTAGTCGTGTAGAAAAGATCATCACCAGTAGAGTTAACTGGAGTTCCCATGTTCACAGGATCAGACCAAACACCTTCTTCATCCTTAAATGAAACGAAGATGTCAAAACCACCCATACTATTAGGACCGTTACTACCAAAGTACAAGGTCTTGTTGTTGATATCAATGTATGGTGAGTCCTCATCATAAGGAGTATTGATTGTAGGCCCCATGTTTTGAGCTCTGCTCCACTCTCCATTTGGTAATCGAACAATTCGATAGATATCACGACCACCATATCCTCCTGGACGTTCAGAAACAAAGTACATTGTTTGTCCATCAGGAGTCATTGTACAGTGTGTCTCCCAATATTTGGTATTGACATCCGTATAATCTAATTCATTGAGTTCCGTAAATGTATTCTCGGAGAAATCGGAATAATAAATATCTCCACCACCAGTTGCATCTTTGTAAACATAAATCTGTTTCTCATCTGAACTTACAGCAATCGTAGCTTCATTGAATTCAAAATCACAGAAAGCCAATTTTTCAGGTGAAGTCCATTCACCATCAAAATCCATGTAACTCACAAAAATATCTTCTGGATACTGATTAAGCTGTGGGTCTCTAAAATCATCAGAGCTTCCATCTACCCATGGACGTCGAGAAGTAAAGTAAAGTGAATTTCCATCCAAAGAAATAACCGGTGAATATTCAGCAGCATCTGAATTTACACCGTTTCCGATGTTTTTAATAATCGCAGTTTTAGGATGCCCGATGTTGTATTCAGCAACGTCACATTGAATTAATCCAAGTTGTGATTTATTCACAAGTTCCGATTTTTTCGCAGACTCCTCAATAAATAATTGATAATGCTCTCTAGCTTTGTCAATTTCCTCATTCAGGTGATAACATCTCGCAAGGTGATAGATTGCATCGACAGCAGCACTTTCTTCTCGGTGCGAGAACATGTCGTAGTTCTTATCCGTATCACGAATTGCCAATTGTAAATGGCGCATAGCGACAATGAAATCTTGCCTTGCAGTAAGAACAAGATATCCCTTCCGGTAATTGTAATTTGAGCTTTCAGGTTTCAGCGTCAACAATTTATCCGCTACGATTTCAGCATGAAATAAGTAATTCTCTTGCATCATTTGAGAGCAAGCAATCACCAATTCTTGTTCCGAAGCGGTATTTACCATCCGTCGCACTTCAAATTCAGACATTTGTCCAAAAAGTGAGAGCGGGAGAGTAACTAGTAGTAGACTGATAAATATTAAACGCATAGTTAAAACTTTAATTAAATTTCTCGTTTTGGATCGAATTGCTCAAGGTAATCAGCTACACGACGAACGAACTGTCCTCCCAACGCTCCATCAACCACACGGTGATCGTACGAGTGAGAAAGGTACATTTTATGACGGATTCCGATAAAATCTCCATCTGGAGTTTCAATTACCGCAGGAACTTTACGAATTGCTCCTAGCGCAAGAATTGCTACTTGAGGTTGATTGATAATAGGTGTTCCCATTACGTTTCCAAATGTACCAACATTTGTAATTGTGTAGGTCCCGCCTTGAATATCTTCAGGTTTCAATTTGTTGTTTCGTGCATTGTTCGCTAACTCATTGACAGATTTTGTCAATCCTGTTAAGTTCAAACGATCTGCATTTTTAATAACTGGAACAATTAAATTTCCAGATGGAAGAGCTGCGGCCATTCCGATATTGATGTTTTTTCGTACAATGATTTGGGTTCCTGAAACAGCAACATTAATCATTGGAAAGTCTTTGATTGCTTTCACAACAGCTTCCATGATAATTGGAGTAAAGGTGATGTTTTCCCCTTCACGCGCCATGAATTCTTTCTTTATACCTTTTCTCCATTCTACGATATTAGTCATGTCTGCTTCAACATAACTCGTAACGTGTGGTGAAACATGTGTCGACATGATCATGTGATCTGCGATCAATTTTCGCATTCGATCCATTTCAATGATTTCATCACCCGGATTTGGAGTAACAGTCATTGGTTTGATGTTCGAAAGGAATCCACCTCCTCCTGAAGGAGCGAGAGCAGGAGTGATAACAGGAGCAGGAGCGGTTTTTACAGCTGCAACTTCTTTTGCAGGTGCAGATGATACTCGTCCACCATCAATATATCCTAAAATATCTTTTTTCGTAACGCGACCAGATTGTCCAGAACCAGCAATTGATTCTAATTCAGTCATCGAAATACCTTCTTTAGTTGCAATACTTCGCACTAAAGGAGAATAGAACTTTCCAGAAGGTCCTGTTTTTTCAACACTATTTGAAGATGATCCATTAACATTTTCCAATGTTGTATTGATCGTTGCAGCGATTTCTTCTGCTATTTTTTCAACTGGCTGGGCATTTTCCACAACAGGAGCTGGAGCAGAATCACCATCTGTAGAGATGATCGCAATTACGTCACCTACTTGTGCCACTTGATCTTTTTCAAACAATTGTTGGATTAGTACACCTTCTGCTTCCGATGGAAGTTCGTTGTCTACCTTATCCGTCGCCACTTCTACGAGTGGTTCATCCATGTTTACTGTATCACCAACGTCTTTCAACCAATTTGTGATAGTTGCTTCCGTAACACTTTCTCCCATTTTCGGGAGTCTGATTTCGATCTGAGCCATAAAATTAAATGAAAAAGTTCCTTGTTTAGTATGCCGACAAAAATAAGGTATTTTTCGGTTTTATCAAACCTTTGGAACGTCCAGATTTCTCCATGATTTCAGTAAAATTGAGAAGTCCTTCCGCATCGAGTAATCTCGGGCATAAATAAGGTTCAATTTTTCGCGAATAGATTCGTTGGAAGAATCGATTACTTCACTCGGTGAAATCAGTCCCACCTTGATTTTAGGTAAACGAACATCTGTTTTCATTTCCGTGTCAGAGTAGCCAATGAAGGTCACTTTTCCTGCTAAAACTTGAAATAGATTTCGAATGAATTTGCCTTTTTCCTTGAAAAGGAATATGCTTACGGGAATTGAAAGAATTAATACGAATGCTGATGTGACATCAAACAATCGCTTTTTCCGAACATTCTCAGTGCTACTCAAAGCGTTTAAATTCAGGATGTATAAATCTCCCGCAGTATCGATTGAATTACTTCCTATGAGTACGTCTCCAGAGGAAGGAGCGATTTTGAAATCATGATTGCTCGATTTCCAATCGCGCATGCGCTGAATTATTTCAGCGTAACTGTTGTCTGAAGCCGAGAAAATAATCTCAGTTAATCGAGGTAGTTGTTCATTTTGTGTTTCAACCTGATCAATTTCATCAATATTTGAATGGGTTTGCGAGAGCAGCGATTTAATTCGATCGAACTCATTGTTCTTGGCTACAATTGCAAATGATCGTTTTCCTGTTTTGAACAATCTAAATCGTTTCCCAATTGCAAAATGAAGAAAGAGTCGTGAAATAATGAAGTAAGTCAACGTCCACAGTGCTCCTGCGAAAATAAACAGACGTGAAAATTGATAATCTTTTGGCAAAATGGCATAAGCAACTAAAATCACAAGGGTTGCAATGAGAACGCTTTTTATATACTTAAATAGTTTGGCGGGAAAATCGTAACCACCATTAAAGAATGCTGTTGTAATCCAAATGAGCGCGTATATAGGTATAGAATAACGGATGAGCTCCTCAGGGAATTCAATATTGGACATTTTCCAATAGTTCGTGAGAGCAAATAGTCCAACAGTTACATAAAGAAAGTCAATGGATGGAAAGAACATGCGTTTCAGTACTCTGCTAAAAACGGCAAGGAATGCACGTAAATATATTGCAGAATTGATCACTACAGAAAATAGTCCAGCTTGTTTTCCTGCGAAATGCTTTCGAGCAAAAATGACCATCGCCTTGTAAAAAACGAACACGTAGTTAACGGAGCTCTTTTTCGTGCTCTCTCCTTTGTAGTGAATGATGCTAGTTTCTGGGAAATAGTAATTATCAAAACCTCCTTTCTGAATTCTGTACGAGAGATCGATGTCTTCCCCATACATGAAATAATCTTCGTCTAATAATCCAACTTTATCCAAAGCTGACTTTCGCATGAGCATAAAGGCACCGCTTAAAACATCAATTTTATTGGTTTCATTTTCTCCGATATGTCCTAAGTGATATTGACTGAAGCGTTTTGAATTTGGAAACAACTTCGATAATCCAAAAATTTTGTAGAATGCTACCATTGGTTTTGGAAGTCCACGTTTAGATTCAGGAAGGAAATTTCCTTTTCCATCGATCATGTGCACTCCAAGTCCGCCGGCATTTGGATGTTGATCCATGAAATCGACTACTTTCGAGAAAGTATCTTCAGCAACAACCGTATCTGGATTGAGGAGGAGAACATACTCACCTTGGGCAATTCGCATTGCTTGATTGTTCGCGCAAGAGAATCCAACATTTTCTTGATTCGCGATAACTGGATACTCGGGATATTTTTCGGCAAGCATTGTCAATGAACCATCTACTGATTTATTGTCAACAATTAGAACTTCAACAGAGCAGTTTTTACACGCACGTTGAACTGAATCAAGGCATTGATCCAAGAAATGCTCAACATTGTAATTGACAATGATGACACTTAATTTATATTTGGATAATTCAGGCAATCGCAACTATTTAACAGCTATACACGAAATTTCAATGTCCACATCTTTAGGAAGACGAGAAACTTGAACGGTTTCCCTCGCTGGTGGCAAAGAACGGAAGTACGAAGCATATATTTCATCCATAGAATCGAAATTCTCTAGATCTTTCAAGAAAATACTGCATTTCACAATATTATCGATGGTCATCCCAGCTTCTGTGACCAATGCTAAAATATTTTTCATCACCTGATGAGTTGATGCTTCGATCGATTCTGTGACTAGTTCACCCGTCTCTGGATCAGCAGGAATCTGCCCTGAGACATATAATGTACCGTTCACTAGAATCGCTTGACTGTATGATCCAATCGGTGCTGGAGCTCCAGGAATTTGTATAACCTCTTTCAACTGTGTAATTTTGTACAAGTTTACTAAATATATAGTTCTTGCAGCAAATCCTTCTTATAGACAATTTTGATTCTTTCACGTATAACGTGAAACACTACTTGACCAGCCTTGGAGCTCAAGTGCAAGTGGTAAGGAATAACGTTGAAATTTTAAATTTAAGCGATTACGATAAAATTGTCCTTTCGCCAGGGCCAGGGCTTCCTGCTGATGCAGGGAGAATGATGAGTTTAATTAGAGAAATAGGAGGGGAGATTCCCGTTTTAGGCATTTGTCTTGGGATGCAAGCTATTTCTGTGCACTTAGGAGGTGAGATTTTCAATCAAGAAAATGTCAAACATGGAGTTCAGGAGAGTGTAAGTTGTGGGGATTCAGAATTATTCAGAGGATTGCCAAATGAGATTGAAGTCGGACTTTATCACAGCTGGGCAGTCAAAGAACATTCGAATTATTCTGTAACTGCTAGGTCAGCTTCAGGTGCAATTATGGCAATTGAAAACACAGAACAAAAGTTGTATGGTGTTCAATTCCATCCGGAATCTATTATGACGCCGAATGGAATGGAAATTCTGGAAAATTTTTTAAGACTACGATAAGGTCTTATTCAGTCATGCATTCAGAAAGCTTTTCATAGTACGCATCAATCTTTTCTTCGTTAGCTGATTCGTTTTCAAGCGTTTTGTTATAATCTTGCGCTTTCGGAAAAGTTTCCACTGTCGTTTTTACGTAACAATCACAGTCGTAAAGATCAGAATCGCACTTGTCTGTTAGAACTTGTTTGCGCTCATCTGTCCACGCTTGCGGGTCATCACATGAGGTAAAAAGAATGGCAATTGCGAGGAATGAAAATAGTTTTAATTTCATATTGGTATGGTTTTTTCTTAGTACTTTGTGTTAACAAAAATAAAAAATTAATAATATGAAAAACTTAGGATTGCTCTTTATATGTTTTATCGGGTTCTCATTCGCATCTGTACATGCTCAGAAGAGAACAGTTGCAGGTGTAACGTTTCCAGCGAAGGCAACGGTAAATGGAAAGACGTTACTTTACAACGGGTCAGGGTTGCGTGAGAAATATACGTTTGATCTTTATGTGGCGGCTCTTTACTTGAAAAGACCTTCAATGGATGCAAGTAAAGTTATTAATGGTGATGCAGAAATTGCGATTCACCTCGAGCTAGTTTCGAATAAAGTAACTCGTGATAAATTTGTTGAAACTGTGAAGGATGGATTTAAAAAAGCAAGTCATGGAAAAGCGACTGAAGCTGAAATCAAAAAGTTCATGGGATTCTTTAAAGGGGAATTTAAGGATGGGGATAAAATCCACATTGAGTACACTCCTGGTAAAGGAACTTCAGCGATTAAGAATGGAAAAACGCTTGGAACTGTTTCAGGATTAGCGTTTAAGAAAGCTATTTTCTCAATTTGGCTAGGAACAAGTCCTGCTGATAAAGGACTTAAGAAAGGAATGCTTGGAAAGGTTTAATCAAACTTTTTTTAGAAATTGAATAATGAAGGCTATCTCGAATGAGGTGGCCTTCTGTTTTTGTGCTGCTCACGACTGTTGGATTGAGTTCGCTGTAACACCAATGTGCCTCTGTAACTATGGAGAGCATCAAGACTTTATCACATGAAAGGAATTAGCGCAATTTTAGCCGTATTTATCTCAATGTCAGCTTTTGGACAATCGTGTATTGGGAAATGGATAACTATCGATGACGATACAAATAAGAAAAAATCCATCGTGAGTTTGTATCGTAAAGATGGAATAATGTATGGTAAAATTGAAAAGCTGTATCCTGAAAAAGGCCGTGTGGCGAATCCAAAATGCACAGAATGTGAAGGGGCTCTTAAAAACAAGCCCGTTGTCGGTCTTAAAATTGTTCGTGGCATGAAGTGGAACGGTTCAGTATGGACGGGTGGAACAATTGTTGATCCAGAAAATGGGGAGACGTATAGTGCCAAAATTTGGTTGGATCCAGACAATAGTAAGCGATTGAAGGTTCGTGGTTATTATGGACCATTTTACAGAACTCAAACATGGGTACGTACGGAATAAGAATTTTTTACAAGAAGTAAATACGCCTCAATATCTCTATAGAATGGAGAGTTGGGGTTTCTTTATGCCGTTTTTTTTGATGAGATCAACCAGTACCTGTTGTAGTTAGGGCTGTCTGAATGCAACGTTAGTTGTTTCTGTTTAAGCTGCCGGCTAGTTCTGATTTAAATAAACTCAAAATCTACGCGTCTGTTGCGTTGTTTACCTTGAGGGTTGGTATTTGTGTCAATGGGTGATCGTTCGCCTTTAAATTCAATCACAAGACGGTCAGCGCTCAATCCTCGCTTGACAAAGTAAGTAGTAATTGCTTGAGCCCGATTCCATGAAAGTGTATCATTGTATTGATCCGATCCATCCGAATCTGTATGCCCTGTTACTTTTACACGTAGATCAGAATGCCCTTTCACTACGTTAATCATTCCATCTAGAAAATCGTTGTGCTCGTAGCGGATGACAAATTCATCGTAATCGAAGAAAATAGGTTCAAAAATGAAATTATCGCGTTCCAGTTTTCGTATTTCAGGTGCGTTTAAACCGTCTGCATAATCTTTAACGAATTGCTCAAACCAAATTTGGCTGCTTTCCATATCTTCTCCTTTGGAGAATTCAAAATCAGCGCGGTATAGGATGAAGTTTCCTACTACATTTCGACAATCTGTTGCAATGTATTGACCAGTCAAATATCCCGTTGCTGAATCATAATTTAATTTGGCAGAAACACGACACCATTTTGAGCGCGTAGATTTATTGCTTTTCGTTTCAACGATTTGTTTGAAATCAATTTCACCATCGTTTATATCACCGCCCAATTTTTTAACTGAGAAGTACGGGGAGTCGTATATCTCTTCACGACTGAAGCCAGAGATGCTTCCTTCTTCATTCACAAAGTCAATATAGACTAGGGTGGCGTCTTTCATCTTTGTTCCTTTACGGATCATCACGCCCTGCCACGTACCCGTAGGATTAAAATCCGCAGCGAGAAGCGAGAAGGTGAGGAGAAATGAACTGAAAAGAGCAAGAGATCTCATAAAATGACGACGATTTATATAGTCTATACTGATTTGTTCAAATAATGTTCCAAAGTTTTAAAAAATCAGGAACTTCCTGGGAAATTAGCACTAGACTTTTTTGTTTACTTTTTTTTGAGGATGGAAAAAGTACAGGAAGAAATTTGCATTTAAAATTTGATATAGTCTATTAACAATTTCTACTTTTTAATGTTGATAACTCAGGTCATTCAGTGCCGTTTTTAGGAGGTTTTCCGCCCTTAATTCGTTATCTTTGCTCGTTACTGAATTGGGGAGACCCAATAACGAAATTTGACTATGAGCGAAGAGAATGAAGATCAAGATTACGCAGCAGATAATATTCAGGTACTCGAAGGATTAGAAGCAGTAAGAAAACGACCTGCCATGTACATCGGTGATGTCGGTACGAAGGGTTTACACCACTTAGTTTACGAGGTTGTCGATAACTCAATTGATGAAGCCTTAGCTGGACACTGTGATACTATCGATGTTTTTGTCCATACTGGCGAAGAAGGAGAATCAATCACTGTAAAAGATAATGGTCGTGGAATTCCTACTGCCATGCACACGAAAGAGAAACGATCGGCACTGGAGGTTGTAATGACAGTCCTTCACGCAGGTGGTAAATTCGATAAAGACAGTTACAAGGTTTCTGGTGGACTTCACGGAGTTGGAGTTTCCTGTGTAAACGCACTTTCGAAAGATTTGAAAGCAGTAGTTCACAGAGGCGGAAAAGTCTTTGAACAAGAATATAAAATTGGTAAGCCACAATACGATGTACGTGAAATCGGTACAACTGATGTAACAGGAACATATGTGACGTTTGTGCCAGATGACAGTATTTTTGAAGTGACAAACTTCAACTACGATACACTTGCAGCGCGTTTACGTGAATTGGCTTTCTTGAACAAAGGAATTCGAATTACATTAACAGATGAGCGTTTCCCAGATGATGACGGTAAATTCCCTACGGAATTGTTTCACTCTGAAGGTGGGTTGCGTGAATTCGCATTATACTTGGATCGTAATCGTGAAACGTTGATCACAGATGTGATTTACTTTGAAGGCGAAAAAGACGGGATTCCTGTTGAAGTAGCAATGACGTATAACACATCATATACTGAAAACATTCAGGCGTATGTGAACAACATTAATACGCACGAGGGTGGAACGCACCTTTCTGGTTTCCGTCGTGGTTTGACGAATACTTTGAAAAAGTACGCGACAGAATCGGGGATGTTGACTAGAGAAAAAGTTGAAATTGAAGGGGATGATTTCCGTGAAGGTTTAACAGCAATTGTATCTGTAAAAGTTCAAGAGCCACAATTTGAAGGACAAACGAAAACGAAACTGGGTAACCGTGAGGTAACTGCTCCAGTAAGTCAAGGGGTTTCTGAAATGCTTGCGAACTACTTGGAAGAGCATCCGAATGATGCGAAAACAATCGTACAGAAAGTTATTTTGGCAGCGAAAGCACGTCAAGCGGCTAAGAAAGCCCGTGAAATGGTTCAACGTAAGAGCGTGATGACTGGTTCAGGTCTTCCTGGGAAACTAGCCGATTGTTCTTCGAAAGATCCTGCAGAATGCGAAATCTACCTAGTTGAGGGAGATTCGGCGGGTGGAACAGCAAAACAAGGTCGTGACCGAATGTTCCAAGCAATCATGCCACTTCGTGGTAAGATCTTGAACGTCGAGAAAGCAATGCAGCACAAAATATTCGAAAACGAAGAGATTAAAAATATCTACACAGCACTTGGTGTTCGCGTAGGTACAGAAGAAGATCCTCGTGCATTGAATACAGAGAAATTGCGTTACCACAAAGTGATCATCATGTGTGATGCCGATGTCGATGGTTCACATATTGAGACGCTTATTTTGACGTTCTTCTTCCGATACATGAAGGAATTGATCGAAATGGGGTATATCTACATCGCTACACCACCATTGTACCTTGTTAAAAAAGGTGCGAAGGCAGAGTACGCATGGGACGATAACCAACGCGATGTTTTAATTCAGAAAATGAAAGGTTCAGGAACCGATTCTTCAGTGAACGTTCAGCGTTACAAAGGTCTTGGAGAGATGAATGCAGAGCAATTATGGGATACAACAATGAATCCTGAATTCAGAACGCTTCGTCAAGTAACAATCGATAACGCAGTACAGTGTGATCAAATCTTCTCAATGTTAATGGGAGATGAAGTTCCACCAAGACGTGAGTTCATCGAGAAAAATGCGAAATACGCAAATATTGATATTTAATATCTTGCTAAAAAATACGAAAGCCCTGACATCCCGATAGCTATCGGGATCGTCAGGGCTTTTTTTTGTCCTGTTTTTTGCTTGTCAATATCGTTCTTGGGCGTTCCCTCAACAATTCTAAATTTGGTAACAAGGTATTTTAGGTATTGCCTTGGAATGTCGAGGTCGGGCTTTTCGTTCTATCTTAATTCCGCTAACGCTACATTAAGGATGCCACTGCAATCCCTAACGCGAGTAATGATTTATTCTAAACAGAACCTACCAACGCATACAATCTACTTATGAATTCAGATGAAGCGATCACCTTCGCTCGCGAAGAGTTAGAAGGAGATTAACCTTATTAGAAAATAAACCAAGCGCAGAACAACATATAGATTAGACTTAGAAAGGCACAGCTCAGGATTACACTAATTAGAATAAACCTTGAAGTTATTTTTAACCCAGACATCTGTATTGAAAATCCAATAATCATTGAACCAGAACCAATTAAATAGAAGAGTAATTGTAGTTGAATGATATGTACCAATCCATTTATCAATAGCCCTGTAAACATTGATAACACGCTAATCAAATAAAAAATAATTACTCTACGCATTATTGAAACAATAACTTACTGAATAACAAACCTCATTTGACGACTAACACCTTCAACATTAATTCGTAAGAAATATACACCTGAGGATAATGTATTCACATCAATAAACGCAAGATTCTTCCCAGAGTTTCCAGCTACAGAAAATGAACTAAGTTGCTTTCCTGTTACATCCTGAATTGTCAATTGAGTTGTTTCGGCACTGTTTAAATAGAACTCTACATTCAATTCACCATCGGTCGGATTTGGATACAATAACGCGTTTGAAATTTCCAATTCATTCAATCCCAAAACAATGTCATCCGAAGGCGCTCCTTGATACAAGTTGATGTCATCCAAATAGAAATTATTTCCACCATCACTTTCAAATTCAAATTTGAACCTGAAATCTCCCACAAAATAATTGCTCGTGACATTGGTCATGTGAACAGTTGTCCAATCTTCATCAGAGCTCGGAAACCATTCAGTACTACTTACAATCGGTGAAAGACCAACTCCATGTATCGTTTTTCGTTGAACCCACGTATCCTCACAACTCTTTGTGATAAACACTTTTAACCACTCGTCGTTTGCTTCAGTTCTCTTTCTATACGAATACCGGAAGGTCAATGTCATGATATCCGATGATGATAAGGTTGAGAGATCAACCGGTCCAGAGATCAATTCATCTTCAAAGTTCCCACCTTGAACATAGTTGCGAAGTTTGGCGCTCTTATTTCCAGATAGCGCGGCATCTGAACTAACAGTGAAGGCTTGATTGTTGCTTGGATTCAATGTAGACCATTGATCATTGTTCACGAAGTCCGTTTGATTTTCAAATCCTTCAAAATAGGGTAGCTGAGAAGTATATTCTACATAGACTGCATTTGTCGTATAAATTGAATCGATAGCAAAACCATTATCAACGACCATTGCAACATCATATTCACCAGGCGTGTCATAACAAACGACTGGATTCTGATCCGTTGAAGTAGCTGGAGTTCCACCTGGGAAATACCACGTATAATTGGTTCCAACAGTTGCATTAATCGATAAATCGGATAAACTAAAACAGTGACCAGTTCCAGCAGCTGGACAATCGATACTGAATGCGGCTATTGGTGAGCTCGAACTACAATTATATTCATTAGTTCCTTTTTCAATCGCAATTGCTCGTTCGCCCCGTGCGTTATCAAGTCCTAGTGCTCTCACGCTAAACCAAGCATTGACAGCTGCTCCAATTTGAACCGTATAGTTCGTTGCAGTTGTTGTGCCGATAGAATCCATATACTTAAGACCTAACATGCTTACTTCGTAACTTGTCGCCCCCGTTACAGCATCCCAAGTTATATTTGATGAATCTGGACAAATCCATCCGAATTGAAGGTTGTTAGGTACATTAATTAAGGTGAAAACAGTGTCGCATACATCAGAAATAAAATTTCGTGTGACTCTTACTTTCGCCAAGCCCGAAACAATATTTGGAGTTGACCAATTATAATACCTTCTGTCTGGAAGTGCTGTGCCAGCTGTACTCCAGCTTGTTCCATTATCTGTCGAATATTCAATTGTAAAATTGTCTGTTCCTACTGGTGCATCCCAACGAACAGTTGAACTTGCGCCAGTTTCAATTCCTTCGCCACCAACAGGATAAGTAACGGTAATCTCATCTCTAACAAAATAATAGACCAAGTAATATTTTTGAGGTCCTTGTGGGATGGCAAATCCATTTAAATCGACGCTATAATTTCCAGCAGCTGGATTTACAAGTGTTACTTGCTCCATGTTATTTAAATTATCAACTGTTCGTACAGCTGTTAAATCAACATTTGCAGGTGTGTGATCCAATACCCAAGGATCGTAAGAAATCATTGCAGGATCGGTGACAACCATGTTGATGTCGTTCACTAGGGCAGGGTTGGCGTTTGTTGAACCTTCCTTATCGGTCCAATACACCATAATTCGCATTTCGGAAACTCCTGCAGGAATGGCTATTTGGTGATTGTTGTTATCTCCTTGAGAAATTGTAGCACTCAAGTATTGATTAGTTGAGATCAAGTCGAACGCACGACGAGCATTGATACGTCCCCATCCAAATTTAAAATCAGGACCCGGATTTCCTAAATCTTCCGCTGTATTTAGAATACTCGCCTTAATTAACGCTGACTCTGGGTTTACTCCTCCGTTTAAATCTTTATACCCTTCGTATAATTGTGCAAGGACTCCAGCAACCCCTGGACAGGACATCGATGTTCCTGTGGAAGAGAAATAGTCATTGTTAGGTCCTGTAGAAACAACTGAAGTTCCAACTCCACAAATATCTGGCTTAATTCTTCCGTCTGTTGCTGGCCCACGACTACTTGAGTTCGCAAGTGCATCGAATCGTGTTAGATTTCCTACTGTCATTACGTTTTTACCCATTTTGTGTCCTCCAGTGATGTTTCCCCAAGTTGCGCCCGCACCATAGTCGTTAGGACTGCATGCAGAAGTGCCATTATTCCCAGCTGAGAACACATGAATCAAAGAAGGGCGATCATAGATTTGTTCATCTAATTGCCTTGCCAATGATGTGTATCCGCTATTGCAGCCGTTACTGTAACTTTTTGAAGTAATCGTTAATCCTTGGTTATCGTAAAGACTTGGGACGCTGTTGAAATTTCCATTCCCTGAACCATAAACCAAAAGATCAGCTCCGTGAGCCATACCGCGATTGGCTGGATTTAAATTCCCTGCTCCTGTAATTGTTCCTGAAACATGATCACCATGCGTATTTGCTGCAGATGTCGAACACCCAGAACAATTTGATTGATCAATACGGCCTGTGTAATCAATGTGCGGACCGATGATACCATCGTCCTGCATCATAATTGTAATTCCTGTTCCGTTATATTTTAAACCGTCACTATTCTCTGTCCAAAGTGTATTACTTCTGTGGTTTGATCGAGCATTCCCATTTTCAGGCACTGATTCAGACGGCAAAACATCGAAATAATAAAAAGCGTTGAGCGCATACAAAGAATTGATATTTGATAAATTCAAACGAACATTTAGTGTATGTTGGGGTGTGTTTTTTGCTACGATTTGACCTCCAATTGATAGAATTTGTTTTTCCACATTTGCATATGAAAGCTCTTCAAAATAAGATGCTTCAAGCTCGATTTGGTCCTCTCCAAAAAGTGTCCAGTGTGGGTATTCTTTTATAGAAAGTAAATGAGATAATTTATATGCGTCAGCAATAGGAAGAACTGTTGCGTCTACCAAAACGGACCAGTCAACATCTGTTGAAATAGATGCGAAGAATGAATTCGTCGGTAAATAATCCATCAGTTGAATTCCTGCTTTGGCCAAATCAATCTTGACCTTTTCACTTGGAATATTGTCAAACGCAATTATTCTGTAAAAACGATTATTGATTGACTCACTGAATGTCCAGTTTAGATCAGATTCTGACTCAATAGTATACGTCCCAGATTTAAGAAGCAAGGTATGCTTTTGCGAAAAAGAAGTAAATGCATTAAATAAAATTAGAGCAATTACCGCGGAGATAAGTTTAATCATAATAGCCAATTACAGAATTCAAACAAATATATGCAATTAGCAACTAGAGAAATCTCGAATATGTTTAATGTATGTGAATGCTAAATTAGTACGTTTAACTTAAATTCAAGGTCTTGATGTTACCGCATCGGCTTCTTTTGGTAATTCTTGACCACCCCATTCAACAAAGGTAAAACCACTTCGAGTTTTTATCAGCGGCGTTAAATCCTGCACAGGGAAATCAATCTCCTCATCTAGACCTTTAAAAACCATGGCGATGCGAATCASCGTTTCGGGAGTAGGAGAGATCTTCARTTTTGCYTGYTCCAAGTAATCATTTCCAGCGAAATGAATCAAATTGAATGTATTCTTCTCTAGAATGGGCAACCAAAAAATGATGAACTCATTCGATTCTTTAGCGTTTAATCCCAATAGCGCCAATTTCTCTTCTAAAAATGGAATGGTCTGATCTCTTGAAACGATAAAACCATCTTCAATTCCAAGTGGCTTTCTCGGTTCTCCTTCCCAATAAAGTGCATAATACTGCTTGTCGTCTTCACKTGTCAAGGTCCCATCTGGAGAAGCTGTTATTTTCCATCCGTCAGTTGGGTACTTCGGATAAGTTGTGGTCACCTTTCCGTCATAATTCAACTCGATTTCAACTTCTGTTTTTACTTCTGGATAGAGATAAATGATCGGTTTGAGCARCTCAACCTGGCCATAAAGTGAGATACTTACTTTTAGTTCAGTTTGATCACCCTTTTCTATATGAAGTGAAACGGTACATACCGTACCCATCTGTTCAATTCGAAGTGTATGCAGACCTTCAGGAAGGTGATCAAGTTTAAAGATGCCGTCTATATCACTTTGTGTTCGAGACAATGTGCTATCAATACTTAAATTCATGAATGGTAGGCCTTCTCCATTTTCATCTAGTATGACACCTCTGATGGCGCACCATTGTGCATCTGATTTCTTGACTTCGTATTTGTTAATTTCAATAGGGCCTGTGACAATTGGCAAAGTAGTAGGCTTGTCGTTACTAATGCATCGAGTTGTTTGACAGGCCGATAACGACACTAAGGAGAGAGTTAAAAATAGAATACCAATGGTTTTCATAGAATGGTGCTTTCAATTAAGATGCATCAATTTAACTAATTCCATAATACTAAACTGTTAATGCTCACTTGCTTTTTTATCGATATTCATACTCTATTGATAGAGCAACAAAAAAAATCGAGTACAAGCAAAAGTGTTATGAAGAAATTAAGTCAGTTTTACATTTCTGTAAGCGAGAAAGGAAGGCAATCCTAAGTCTGCCGTTTCTTCTTTTTCGCTGCAGGGAACAAGATGTTGTTCAAGATCAAACGATATCCCGGAGAGTTTGGATGCAAGTCTAAATCGGTCGGTGGATCTCCAACAATGTGGCGGTAATCTTCAGGATCGTGACCACCATAAAATGTCCAAGTTCCTTGCCCCATTTCCCCATGGATGTAGCGCGCGGTTCCGTATTGTTTCGTTTCACCCAAAATAAGCACATTGGGTTTGATAAATTCTTTCTTGAAATCCGTTGTTTGCCCCATGAAACCGTTGACTACGTCAGTGTGACATTGAGTAAGCATCGTAGGAACGACATCCCATTTTGCGGAAAAATCGAAGAGCGAAAATTTATCTGTTTTCGCTGCTACTTGCTCCGAAACAAAGGCATTGCGCATCTTCGTTCCATCAATGTTTGAATATTCATAAACGAGTGGGTCACGTTCCAATGTAAAATCTTTGAACGCAAAGGTATTTGCGAAATCGAGTTCCCCTTGGCAATTTCGGTGTGCAGCATCACCATCAAACATGCTTTCGCAGATATCCGTTTTGTGAGCCGCTAAGGAAATATCAAAACTATCCGTTCCACTGCACATTGTGAATAGGAAACCTCCACCAATTACAAAGTTTTTAATACTCGTGGCTACTGATAATTTCATTTCGGAAACCTTATTGAATCCAAGTGCAGCGGCAGAAGCTTCTAAACTCGTTACTTGATCACGGTACCAAGGATAATTTCTGTAGCGCGCGTAGAATTTTCCATATTGTCCTGTGAAATCCTCGTGATGTAAATGAAGCCAATCATATTCAGGCAACATTCCCATTACAACAGCTGAATCGTAAATTTTGTCGTACGGAATACCAGCATATTCGAGTACTAGTGTTACTGCATCATCCCATGGCATTTTTCCACCGGGGGTATAAACAGCAATTTTAGGAACTTTTTCAAGTTGAACCGTTTCCATATTTACCTCTGGATCGGCGATTTTATTCTTGATCGCACTTGCTTGACCATTCGCGATTATTTCATAGGAAACTCCTCTTAGTAATAATTCTTCCTCGATACCAGTAGAGTGTGGAACCATAAATGAGCCTCCTCGATAGTTCAATAGCCAATCAATGACAATCTCATTTTCCAATAAGTAGAAAGCAAGACCGTATGCTCTGAGGTGATTGGTTTGCGTCTCATCCATTGGGATAAGAATCTGCGAAGCCTTCGAGTTAAATGCAAAACTTAGGAGAGTAAAAAGAATAAGGATACCTTTCATATGGATTTAAAGCTACAAAAATCCTACCTAAAATGGTGAATCATCACCAGATGAATTAAAATCGATGTCTTCGTCTATAGAATTCATCTTACTTGGAATTGTATATGTGTTTCCTGATTGCGAATCAAAATCATCGCTAGCGCCTAGTTGTGCCGGAGGTTCAGGTGCTTGTCCAGAGCTGTCAAACTCTTCAAAATTGTCGAATTTCGCAAATTGTGGTATGAATCGAAGTCGTACAGAATCGAGGGAACCATTTCTGTGTTTTGCGATGATGATTTCACCTACTCCCGCGTTTGAATTTCCATCTTCATCTTGCATGAAACCATAGTATTCAGGTCGATAGATGAAGGAAACAATATCGGCATCTTGCTCAATCGCTCCAGATTCACGTAGATCGGAAAGAACTGGTCGTTTATCTCCTCCACGTTGCTCAACCGAACGACTTAACTGAGATAAAGCAATCATTGGAACGTTTAATTCCTTCGCAATTTCCTTGATCGACCTAGAGATAGATGAAATTTCCTGCTCACGATTTCCTTGTGTTTTTCCACCTGCCGTCATCAATTGCAAGTAATCAATAATGACTACTTGAATATCGTATTGCATTTTCAAACGGCGACATTTCGCACGTAAATCAAATATGCTAATCCCTGGAGTGTCATCAATATAGAGTGGGGCAGTTGCTAATTTACTGATCCGCGAATGCAATTGTTGGAATTCATCATCACGTAAATCTCCTTTACGCAGTTTTTCAGCGGGTAATCGTGTTTCGGAGGCAATCAAACGTTTCACTAGCTGAACAGATGACATCTCGAGTGAGAATATTGCCACACCTTGGTTGTGATCAACAGCAGTGTTACGTGCCATTGATAGTACGAAGGCTGTTTTTCCCATTGCAGGACGAGCCGCGATCACGATCATATCTGATTTTTGCCAACCAGCAGTTACTTTATCGAGAGCAAAAAATCCAGTAGGAACACCAGAGATACCGTCCGTGTTTTGAGAGGCCGCTTCTATTTCTTCAATTGCCTGACGAACTACATTTTGCATAACATCCACAGATTTACCCATGTTGTTTTCTGCAATTTTAAAGAGGTCACCTTCTGCCTTGTTCAAGACGTCAAATACATCGTTGGTATCATCAAATGCATCACGCATTACTTCCGTACACATGCGAATCAACTCGCGTTTGATATGTTTTTCAGTAATAATTCGGGCGTGAAACTCAACGTGAGCGGTAGATGCAACACGACTCGTTAATTGGGAGACATATGCTGCTCCACCTGCCGCTTCGAGTTCACCGTTTCTTTTTAGTTTATCAATGACAGTTAAAATGTCAATTGGCTTTGATGTACCGAATAGTTCCTTGACAACACCAAAAATATATTGGTGCTTCGGATCGTAGAAACTTTCTTGGGAGAGAATATCAATCGTTTCCGTTACCGCATTTTTTTCAAGCATCAATGCTCCAAGCACCGCCTGCTCAAGGTCAACAGCTTGCGGTGGTACTTTTCCTCCTAATTCTTGAGCTGCTGAAGTAGCGCGATTGGTACGTGTAATTGGCGATCTCGATCGATCCTGATTGTTCTCCATGGATCAAAGATACGGAGAGTTTTTCGTGGATTAAAAATTTTTAAGTTGGGTTTATGAAAAAGATGTTAAAGGTAGTTTTCAACAATTGTTAATACCTTCGTACCATGAAACGCGAAGTGATCCAAACCGACGACGGTTCCTCTACGATATACATTCCAGAAATGGATGAGAATTATCATTCAACTCATGGTGCTATCCAAGAGGCTGAACATGTTTTTATTCAACATGGATTGAAAATGATGGAGGAGAAAGAACTCGATTCGATTTCTATCTTCGAAATGGGACTTGGAACTGGTTTGAATGCTTTATTGACAAAAATTCGCACGAAAGTTCCTGTTGTTTATGTTGGGATTGAAGCGTACCCAGTTTCTGTTGATGAGCTAAAAGCACTTAACTATGTGAGTCAAGTTGGAGAGCAATACGAGAGTGATTTTTCAGCTATTCATAGTGCGAAGTGGAATGAATCGATTGAACTTGATTCAAAGTTTACCATCCATAAAGTCCATGAGAAAATTGAAGGCTATGATCTAGACGAAGCTTCGTTTGATCTCATCTATTTTGATGCTTTTGGACCAAGGGCACAATCTGCAATGTGGGAGATTGAAATTCTTCAGAAAATGTACGATGGTTTGAAAGTAGGAGGAGCGCTTGTTACGTATTGCGCACGTGGACAGTTCAAACGTGACTTGAAATCGCTTGGATTTGAAATAGAACCTTTGCCAGGACCTCCTGGGAAGCGAGAAATGACTAGAGCTTGGAAAGTTTAAGTTTCTGCGGTAACGATAATGTCACAGAACATCATTCCATCTGGCGCAATTGAGTTCAAATGCACATATTGGAAGGTATTCGCCAGTTTTGGATCGTACGGAACTTTCACTTTTACGTAGTTCTCTGTGAATCCATTCATCCAGCCATCGTTGTTGTCTGTTTCGAAAAGTACAGTTCCTGTTTGACCCACGTTTGCATCGTAAAAGGCACGTTTTTTCTTGTCAGAAAGAATATGCAATTGTTTACTACGCTGCTTTCGAACGTTCATTGGAACTGGATCCCCTAATTTGATTGCCGTTGTATTCGCCCGTTCGGAGTAAGTGAAAACGTGGAGGTAGGAAATATCTAAATCCTTCAAGAAGTCAATTGTTTCCATGAACTCTTCATCCGTTTCTCCAGGGAAGCCAACAATTACATCAACACCAATGCACGTAGCTGGATTTGCTTTTTTAATGGAATGAATCCGATCAGCAAATAAGGAACGCTTATATTTTCGACGCATGGCTTTCAACAAACGATCACTGCCAGATTGCAATGGGATGTGAAAGTGTGGGACAAATCGATTCGAATGATTCAATGTGAAATCAATGATTTCGTCTGATAGTAAATTGGGTTCAATCGATGAAATTCGAAAACGATCGATTCCCTCTACCTTATCCAAAGCTTTTACCAGACCAAAGAAGTTTTCATCTCCACCTTGACCAAAATCACCAATATTCACTCCAGTAAGAACAACCTCTTTAACATCAGTTTGAGCAATTTTATCTGCTTCTAGGAGCGTTTGTGCAATTGTTGCGTTTCTACTTTTTCCTCGTGCCAATGGAATTGTACAAAATGTACAGAAGTAATCACAACCATCTTGAATCTTTAAAAATGAGCGTGTTCGATCTCCAATTGAAAATCCAGGAACAAATTCCTTCGTCTCCTTGATGCTTGAATTATATACTATTGTCTCCTCAGAGATCTCATTTTTCTCAATATGTTGAGCTAGGTTGAATTTTTCATTCGCTCCTAAAACAATATTGACGCCATCGATTGCAGCGATTTCAGTTGGCTTCAATTGTGCATAGCAACCTATTACTGCGACATATGCATCGGGATTGATCTTTTTTGCTTTCCTAACCAGTTGGCGACACTTCTTATCTGCATTTTCCGTAACCGAACAGGTGTTGATCACAAAAACATCTGGTGAATTGTCAAAGTCCACGCGGGCATAGCCAGCATCTTCTAAAGATCGTGCAATTGTGGATGTCTCTGAAAAATTCAGTTTACATCCAAGCGTGTACAATGCTACTTTTTTATATTGATTCATTCGAGGTGCAAAAATACTGAGTTTAGTGCTTTGAAACAAGCTAGTTGCCATTGAACAAGAAAATTCATTTCTTTGAGGAAGTTTATTCAATCAACCAATAACAAATACTGACAGATTATGCCAATTCGAATGGTCGAGGATGATCCTCAAGGTGGAGGGAAGAAAAAAAGAGTTAGAAGGAAAGCCTCAGGAGGAAATTCAATGTCAGGTGGAGGAGGCTTAGGTGGTGGTATTGGTAAAGTTGCAGGTGTATTATTGCCGATGTTAATGAAAAAACCAAAGTTACTGATCATCGTTGCGGTTGTTGGTGTTGTTTTGTTCTTCGTTTTTGGAAAAGGATGTGATATTTCAGGGCTTTCTGAAAAAGCTGGTGGAATTTCGAATTTCTTCAGAGGTGGAGATTTGAATAAAGAAGTCTATGAAGAGACAGAGATCTATGAACCCTTAGCGATTAACGATAAGAAGAATCCGCTTCCAGAAAAAATCTCTTTGCTGAAATATGCTCCAAAACGAAGAAATCAAGGAAAACAAGGATCATGTGTAGCTTGGGCGAGTGCTTATGCCGCTAGAACAATTCTAGAATCAAGACGAACTGGGAAAAAGCCAGATCAAGTTGCTTTCAGTGCTTCGTTTATGTACAATCAGATCAGTCTAGACCACAATACTTGTCAAGGTTCTTACATCAAATTGGCCATGGATAACATGTACAATCAAGGTGCTGTTCCATATAAAGATTTTGCCTATGATCAATCAAGTTGTAGCAAAGACCCAAGCGGAACGCTCAAACGGAAAGCAAATGGTTTTAAAATCAAAGGTTTCCAGCGTCTAACAGAAGCAAATCAGTCAAATACTGCTGAAATGTGGTCAATCAAACAAAATTTATCGAAAGGATCGCCAGTTGTCATTGGTATGATGGTGGGGGGTTCATTCATGAATAAAATGATGGGCAAAGAATTTTGGTTCCCAACAAGTGCTGACGAAAGAAAACAAGGATTTGGCGGTCACGCAATGTGTGTGATTGGTTATGATGATTTCAAAGAAGGTGGTGCATTCCAAATTATGAATAGCTGGGGTGAATCTTGGGGGAAGAAAGGAATCTTCTGGATGCGTTACTCTGATTTTAAATTCTTCAATGTTGAATCCTACGGCTTGTATCCAATGGGGGATGCGAAGGCAAAAGTAGAAACACGATTTAAAGGAAGCTTTGGTCTTGAGTTGAATGCGGGTAAGAAAAACATTGCGTTGAAATTCATGGATGGTTTCTACTTTGAAACACAATCGAAATTAACAAGTAAAGACAAATTCAAAGTTGAATTCACAAATAACATCGAATGTTATACCTATATCTTTGGTGAGGAAACAGATGGGTCGAGTTATGTCTTGTTTCCGTACACTCCAAAACATTCTCCTTACTGTGGAATTACAGGAACGCGCTTGTTTCCTCGGGATCATTCAATGCAACCAGATGCGTCAGGTAAAAAGGATAAAATTGCAGTGTTAATTACAAAAGAGCCAATCGACTATTCTGTTGTCAATAAGAAGATAACGAATGCAAAAGGTGCTAGTTTTGAAGAAAAAGTGGCAAATGCATTAGCTGGACAATATGAAACAAACGTTCGTTTTACTGGTGGAAGTGGAGTAGTGAACTTCGAAACGTCTGCACAGAAAGGTAAAGGCGTAGCCTTTGTAATTGGTGTCAACAAATAAGTCGATGCGCCCAGATAACTATCGGGAGCATCAAGATATCGAAACGGTAGTTTCGATTTAAAGTCAAATAAAACAACTATCGATTAAGGTAGTAACGAATAGTATGAAACAAGAAATTACAGTTTCTTTTGATCGATTCGATCACTGGAACGAACTAGTACAGAGTGATCAAGAATTGGTGGAACGTGCATATAAAGTAGGCAAAACAGCTTATGCTCCATATAGTAAGTTCCATGTTGGTGCTTCCGTGCTTCTTTCGAATGGTCAAATTGTGACCGGAAGCAATCAAGAAAATATTGCTTATCCTTCTGGTTTGTGCGCTGAGAGAGTGGCGCTATTTTGTACGGGTGCAAATTTTCCAGGTGAACAAATTGAGACTTTGTGCGTGGTTGCAGAAGGCGATTTATTGCCAATTGACAAGATACTCTCTCCTTGTGGAGCTTGCCGTCAAGTCATGTTGGAAACAGAAGTCCGACAGAAAAAATCGTACCGAATTATCCTAGTGAGTCAAAATGGGGTCACTATCATATTCAATTCGGCCGTAGATTTATTACCACTCGCATTTGGTCTTACAGACTGATTAATAACACACAATGAAAATTCTATTTCCAGTTGCACTTTTCCTGACTGCGTTCTTAATTTCTTGCGCCTCACCAAAACCATTAATTGGGACAGAGGGCTATTCTGAAATTAAAGAATCAACTATTTTTAGTGGTGAAGTTTCCGTGAATCTCTACTCAGCCCATAAGTTGGATACGGTTGAGAGCTCTATCGAATACATGTTTTATGATAATGCAAATCTACCTTATCAGGATTCAGTGAACCGAATCATCAAGGAATATATTGCTGGAGTTGTGTCTGATGGTGGAGGAGTGACTGAACAAGATTCTCAATTAAATGTAGAATACATTGAAAAGGCAATTAATGAGTTCCGTGATGCATATTATTCAGAAATGGATCTCTACGAGGAGGATGAGTATTTTGGCGGTGTTTGGTCTACCGAAAGTACGGTGAGCATTCTTGAAGGGAAATCTAACTATGTGGGGATTTCATTCTTTAATTGGAACTATTCTGGTGGCGCTCATGGTAACTCTTGGTCCGAAGAAATACTAATTGACTTGAAAACAGGGCGTGAATTAAAATTGAGTGACTTCTTCACAGATCTTGTTGAGTTGTCATCGATCGCAGAAGTTATTTTCC
>NVXP01000150.1 GCA_002733985.1 Fluviicola sp.
CATATACATATACATATACATATACATATACATATGCAGTAATTGTTTTGCATATCTTCGATACGGAAAAGATGAGCGAAGAATTTAGATGTAAAAAGAACAAGGCGACATGCGATAATATGGACATAAACAGGTGTCAATCAACAAATGCGTTTTTCAACTCGGCAACAACCTTTTCGGCCATGCCATCGAATTCAGTGACCTTGTAATCAAAGAAAATACTTTCTCCACCCGTTTTTGCGGCAAAGGCAACATACAAATGATGATCCTCCGTACAATAAGCACCAAGAGGCAATTGACAACCTCCATCCAAGAGATTTAAGATTTTACGTTCAAGCGAAATGCACTTCGCAACGACAGCATCATTCATACTCGCCATCAATTCAGCCATTTCAGCATCGTCCTCACGAATTTGAAGTCCTAAAACACCTTGTGCAGGTGCAGGAACAAACTCTGTTGGATCCAATTCAACGCATTCGAATTCGCTCATGTCCAATTCCAAGCGATCGATTCCTGCTTTCGCTAAGATAATCGCGTCGTAGTTTCCTTGGCGTAATTTATCGATTCGTGTAGGAACGTTTCCACGCAAATCATTGATCGTTACATCACTTCGAAAGTGAATAAACTGTGTTTTACGTCGAGCAGATGAAGTTCCAACAATAGCGCCTTCTTTCAGGTTCCATTTTTGGGTTGAATCAACACTTTCTTTGCGAATCAACAATAGATCCGAAGGATTTGCGCGCGCTGAAACACAGGCTATTTTTAATCCAGCAGGTGGATTTGTTTCTAAGTCTTTGTGTGAATGAACGGCGAGATCAACCGCTTTTGAAAGCAAAGCATCTTCGATTTCCTTCGTGAAAAATCCTTTTCCTTCCAGTTTATCGAAACTCAAGTGCTGAATTGCGTCTCCCTGTGTTACTATGATTTTGATTTCAACGGAGCATCCTCGTTTTTCCAATTCGCCCTTCACGAAGTATGCTTGCCACAAAGCAAGGTCACTTCCTCTTGATCCAATAATTACGTGTTTCTTCAAGATTGCTTATTTAGCAAGATTTCCTTCGCCATGAGCATCGGCATACTCATGTATTTCTTTTCCATATAGCCGATTACATTCTCCAGTACTTTGCGTGATTCTTCATCCAAATTGTTGACGTCGTTTTTGAAAACTTCGTTCAGTGCCGCGTGTTTGATTTCTTTCACTTTTGTTGGAACTGCACGCATGGCAATTTCCACAGAGCGTTCTTTGAAAATGTGTTTGAACTCACCTACTGCTTCATCGATGATCAATTGAACATGCTCTACTTCTCGTGAACGAACTTTTAAGTTTGCATTCGAGATTTTCTGTAAAACTTCAACTGAGATRTGATGAACCGAGTGRGATTTAATRATTTCTGGYGACAAATCTTGTGGAATAGCGATATCAATCACCACCTTTCGATCTGTTTCACCTTGCAATAGTTGCGTATAAATTTCTGGAGTTAGAATGTGATTTTCCGATCCAGTACAAGAAATAATAATGTCAAATCCTTTAGAGAATTCATTCAAAGCCGAAAGAGGATGAGCAGTTCCGCTCAAATCATTCGCCAATTGCTCTGCTTTCGAGAAAGTACGATTGAAAACATTGAAATTGGTAAACCCATGCTTGCGAAGGAATTTCCCCATGTTCGTGTTTGTCACACCAGCACCAATCAACAAAATACGTGAGTCCATTGGAACATTCATATCGCGTAATTGGTGGTAAGCCAATGAAACAACCGAAACAGGTCGTCTAGCAATATTCGTTTCAGTGTAAACACGTTTTGCCGTTTCAATTGTGTGACGCATCATCAACCTCAAACAATCACCCGTCAATCCATTTTCTCGAGAATCGTCAAAGGCTTTTCTAACCTGAGTAATGATTTCGCGCTCTCCAACAACCATTGAGTCAACCGAAGAGGCAACAGTAAGTTGGTGTTGAATAGCATCAATTCCTTGGAAAATTTCTACACTCTGAACGAGCTTCATTCTATTTTCTGCTGAAATATCAGGATACACTGAGTGAACGAAACGATCCACAAAATCACTGTCCATGGTATGATTTGAAACCAACGCGAACTCAATTCGATTACACGTTGTCAAGTACATGAGTTCCGTTAAACTGAAGGTCAATTTCGCATTCGTCAAAAGTGCTTGTTGATTTTCTGGATCAATATGCAATTGACCGATCTCAGAAACCGCTAAGTTTTTGTGGGTAAAAGCGATGATATGTAAGGCATCTAAGCCATTTTGGGCGTTCACAGCGACAAAGATGCACAGATTTGGCGCTTTTTATGTCATACTAATGTCATGTTTGGGTATTTAGAATTGGTCTAAATTACGTCTGTATGCCTTTGATTTAGGGATAAGTGGATGATTTGAGCTTATGTACCTTTGTCTAACCAAGAATTGAAACCGATTTGGCTGTTTTTTCGTCCAAAAATGTATCTTTAAACCGAACTCAAGTTTTAACTCTTGAACTCGCTATGAAAAGCATCGAATTTGAATCCGCACAAAATGTGAAAGTCGAGTATGAACTCGCTTCAGTCGGCCAACGTACAGTTGCCGCGATGTTGGATGTCATTGCTTTTCTCATTTATTTCCTGATTTTTTCGCTCATTCTTGGTTTGGCCAGTCCATTTGGAGGAAATCCTGATGAGATGGGAAAAACCATGTTCATCTTCTTGCTCTTAATTAAGATTCCTTGGATTTTTTACAATCCACTCATTGAATACTTGACGCATGGTCAAAGTCTAGGAAAGTATGTCATGGGAATTCGAGTAGTGACCATTTCTGGAGAACGACCAGGTTTACGAGAAGTATTCACACGCTGGATTTTTAAGGGCGATTTTATCTGGATCAGCGCTGACCCTTTCTCCGTATTAATTTGGATGGCAATTGGATTGTTGGGAATTATGTTTGCAGGAACTTCTGAACGTCGACAACGGATGGGAGACGCCATGGCAAGTACAATTGTCATTCGAAACAAATCGAGCATGCGCTATTCGTTGAGAGATGTCCTTTCAATCAAAAGCCAAGACAATTACACACCAATTTATGCAAATGCAATTCGCTTCACGGATGAAGACATGCTCCTGATCAAAAATACGATTCAGCGTGTTCGATTAAACCCGAATTCGGAAACTAAAAAGTTTGCAGTAGAACTTGCCGATGAATCAGCGCGACTCATTGGCTTAGAAGAAACACCTAAAAAACGACTGGAATTCTTGCAAGTATTGTTGCAAGATTATGTTGTTTTGACACGATAATCAATAAAATGGCAAAGCTAATTCTCGTTCCAACTCCGATTGGAAATTTAGAAGATATAACACTTCGAGCAATCCGAATTTTGAAAGAAACGGATCTTGTTTTCGCGGAAGACACACGGACAACAAATCGTCTGTTGAAGCATTTCGAAATCAGTAAACCAGCAATTCCTTTTCATGCTCATAACGAACACAGATCATTGGCATTAACAATTGATCGAATTCGCGCAAATAAGATGTGTGTGTTGGTATCAGATGCCGGTACACCTGCGATTTCTGACCCAGGGTATTTGCTCGTTCGAGAATGCTTGAAAGAAGGAATTGAAATTGAATGTTTGCCTGGTCCAGCTGCACTTATCCCTGCGGTAGTTGCAAGTGGATTTCCATGTGATAAATTCGTCTTCGAAGGATTTCTACCTCACAAAAAAGGACGGCAAACACGCTGGAAAATTTTGGCAGAGGAGGAACGAACAATTGTACTGTACGAATCACCACATCGTTTGGTGAAATGTCTAGGGCAGATTGGTGAGTTTATGGGAGAAGATAGACAAGTTTGTGTCGCTCGTGAAATCACCAAAATCTACGAAGAGTATAAGCGCGGAACGACAATGGAAGTGATGAAACATTATGAGGAACATCCTCCAAAAGGGGAGATAGTTATTGTCATAGAAGGAAAAAAGTAGATTTTTACTAAAGTAAAAACGATTTTAGGAGGTGTCGTGCATCTTTGAGAACGCAACGATTCCGAATTGAAATACGCGAATTTGAGAGATAGCAATTCGTGCCAAGGAAGTGATCATTGAACAAATCGTGTTTCAAAAGGCAAGCGGCAGTGTTGAAAAGCAGCACTAGACTTTTTTGTTTACGTTTTTCGTCGATGGAAAAAAGTAAAAACATATTCCGAACAAAGAAAACCCTATTAGCGATTTCAAATTTAGATGACTAAGCTCACCTTTTTGGAAAAGATAATAAAAGAACTAGATTTGAATGAATGTTGGAATCTACATTCGTAACCGAAAAAACTATGGAATCACAGGCATTTTTTTTAACAAAAAAGGGAGCAGCTGCTGAGGCATTTGAACTACGTAAATTTGATATTCCAGAACCAACAGGGAATAAAGTACTGGTTGAAGCGGAAGCATTTGGATTGAATTATGCCGATGTGATGGCACGTCGTGGATTGTATCGTGAAGCTCCACCAATGCCATGTATTGTTGGGTATGAGGTTGTAGGAAAAATCATAGCATGTGGTCCAGATGCAAACAAGGAGAATCTGAATAAACGTGTTGTTGCTTTTTGTCGATTTGGCGGATATGCGAAGCATGTGATTACAGATGATTACGCGACTGTTGGTGTTGGTGATCAGGATTCAATCGAATTATTGGCACTGTGCACACAAGTTGTTACTGCATACTATATGGCAGAATACTTAACACCTATTCATTCGATTGATCGAGTGTTGATTCATGCTGCCGCAGGTGGTGTTGGTTCGATTCTCATTCAGCTAGCAAAAATGAAAGGTGCAGAAGTGATTGCCAAAGTAGGACAGAAGGATAAGGAACAATTTGTACTCGATTTGGGTGCAGATCATGTCATAAATTACCGAGATTCAGATTATTCGGATCAATTGGAGAGCTATTTACAAGGAGGTAGAATTGACATCAGTTACAATCCTGTGGCTGGATCAACCTATAAAAAGGACATGAAGCTTCTTGGTTCAGGTGGACGAATGATTTTATTTGGAGGATCAGAACTCGCGAATGGTAAATGGGGGATTTTCTCCAAATTGAACTTCGTTCGAAAGATGGGATCTTTGATGCCAATCGCACTGATGATGCGTTCGAAAAATATCCTAGGAGTGAACATGCTAAAAATTGCGGATAATAAACCGAAAGTTCTGGAGCATTGCCTGCAAGCCTCGGTTAAACTATACACTGATGGTAAAATCAAACCTCAAGTGGGTGGAAGCTACTCGTCTGATCAAATGGCTGAAGCACACACTGCTTTGGAAAGCGGAAAGACTACAGGGAAATTGGGTATAATTTGGTCGTAAGAAACGGGTACTACCTACTATTACATGCTCTTGTTTGATCGTCTCTGAATAATCAGAATACAAGTTGTGCATGTTGATTTATCGCTAAATAGAATTGATTTATCGTTGAATTTAGTTTGTTCATCGCTAAATCGAGTTTGTTTTTTACTAAATCGAGTTTATTCATTGCTAGGATTTACTTGTTCATTTAGAGCCTGACTTAATTTGTATAGGCGTGATTTATAGTACTTTTGGTGCTACTAATTAACCTAATACTAACCAATTCATGAAGAAAAAAGCATTGATTGCTTTTTCGTTTATAGTTGGGTCTACTATTACATTTGGACAAGAAGTTATCTCATCACAGGGAGACTCTTATTCGAATGGAACAGGAAGTATAGACTTTACTATCGGAGAAGTTGTAATCAACACCGTATCAAATGGTACAAATTACCTAACTCAAGGATTCCACCAAACAACTTGGAATTTTGTCAAGCTAGAAGAATTTGACGCCAATTTTGTAGTTTCCATTTTCCCAAATCCTACGCAGGACGTACTAACAATTCAGGCTACGGCGTTTGAAGATGTTAAGTTCGTACTCACGGATGCTACGGGAAGAATTGTAATGGAAGATATTCTAACAGGAGAATTAACTCCACTAGATGTCGCTTCATTCGAAGCTGGAAATTATAATTTGTCACTTGAAAAAGGCTCAAGTATCCTAAAAACTATTCGATTAATCAAAACCCAATAACCTACTTCAAACATGAAGAAAATAATTTTTACAGTTGCTGCATTTATTGCAGTTTCTTTTACTTCTTTCGGACAAGCTCCTGAAGGATTCAAATACCAGGCAGTCATTCGTGACGCTTCAAGCCTTATTCTCACTAACCAAACTGTTGGAATGCAAATTGTTGTTCATCAAGGATCTGTTTCTGGAACAGCTGTCTATACTGAAACATTTGCCCCTACATCAAATGGCTATGGATTGGTAAATCTTGAAATTGGAACAGGAACAAGTTCAGATGATTTCTCTTTAATTGATTGGTCTGCGGGTCCTTATTATATTGAAACTTTGGCAGATTTGACCGGAGGATCAACATACAATTCAATGGGAACATCTCAAATGATGAGTGTGCCTTATGCATTGTATGCGAAAACATCTGGAAATGGACAAGGTCCTGTTGGAGCTACTGGTCCCGCTGGATCTGATGGTTTAGATGGAGCAACAGGTGCAATCGGAGCTACTGGCCCTGCTGGATCTGCTGGTTTAGATGGAGCAACAGGTGCAATCGGAGCTACTGGCCCTGCTGGATCTGCTGGTTTAGATGGAGCAACAGGTGCAATC
>NVXP01000151.1 GCA_002733985.1 Fluviicola sp.
TCAGAGAATCAAGAGAGTCAGACAAAGAACTAATCAGTGCAATAATTGCAGCATTTGAGGAAGAGCCAGAACTCAAAACAATAGAATTAGACTGTGAGGATAAATCACAATTTTTATCTGATGTTTATGAACGTGATCAAGGGATGAGAATTGATAGTAGTGGTATAGATTCTAAAATTGATCACGAAAACTTAGAAATAATTATTAGTTATATCGAAAAATGTGGTTTTCCAACATTAGAAGTAGTGACTAAAGAAGAAATGCTAACCATATGGCTTGTCTTACAACATGCACCGCCTACATCTCAAAAAAAATATATTTCAAATTTTGAAGAAGCTGCAAAAAGGAATGACATCAATTGGAGTTCTGTAGCATTAATGAAAGATAGAGCATTAATGTATGAAGGAAAACCTCAAATATTTGGTTCACAAATTACCGAGGACAGAGAAAATGGCGGTTGGATGATTTATGATTTACAAAATCCAGAGACTGTTGACAAAAGACGTGCGGAAATTGGAATGGAACCTTTGAGTGAATATGTTAGCAAATGGGACATTAAATTTGATATAGAACAAAAAAGTAAATAGGAATAGTGTTACTAACATGGGGTGAAATTGCACTGAAACGTATTTTACACTAACCGTTACCAACAATGAAGATCACAACATACCACATATCCATTTTATCATTCTTTCTTCTGTTAATCTCTTGCAATGAACAGAGAGAAACTTCAAGCTTTGAGAAGCTAAAAACAGAGGTTTATGGGATAGATGTTTTTACTAAAATCTATGATGCTCAAGCTGCTTCAGAAGCATTGAACAAACCGATTTTCTTGATGTTTGACAATCCCAATACTACATGCTGCCGAAGATCAACGGAACTATTGAGGAAGTATATACTTGGGGAAGGTATTGAGGAAAATTTTATTGTTGCAATACTATTCGTTGATGACAAGAGTCCACTTAAAAACAAATACGAAGCACAATTTCCAAATGGAAGAATCAAGGAGGTCAGAACAATTGGAGATGAAAATATGCTAACTCAAATTGAAATGTTCAATACGCTGTCCACTCCGTATCACGTAATCATTGATGAAAATTTAAAGAACCTAATACAGCCCCACGGTTTTTTCTCAAATGATACAATGATTGACGATTTTTTCAAATCATACAAGAGATAAGTTATGTTGGTAACATCACCTCATGCCGAAAGTGCTATATTCGAGAGTCGGCACGAAAGCATAGCCAAGAACCGTTAGTAGTAATTGATGAAAAAGAGAGTTAATATCGTATTTTCAATTCTTCTACTTGTTAGCTGTACTCAAAAGTCAGATCAAAGAGTTGAGTCAGGCGAAGCGACTGGAAATCGAAATCCATTTGAGGGTATTTGGGAATCAATTGACAGAGGATTTCCATACAAATCACATTTGATTATTAATCGAGACAGTACATTTGAATTCGAGTATGGTGCATGTATGTCATTTGGTTATTCTCAAGGCAATTGGCTGATAAAAGATAGCATTATCATTTTAAATAGTTTTGAAACAGATTCTTGTTTCTATCTGTCTAATTTTGGAGTCGATTGCTTTATCATTGAGGATTATTCCATTGAAACAACGAAACCTGAATGCGAACCTACACAGTACATTGACTATATTCGGTTTGATCAAGAAGAATTCTATTTTGAAAATGATACTCTTAAACATGTTGTGAAGGATCAAAAAAGGTGCCCAGAAATCAAGAACAATTTTTTTAGAGGTAATAAGGATACGACTGCTAACACGCACTAAGCTTCGTGCCTACCGTTATGTGTAATTGAAGGATTAGATCAGCACTTAAAGAAAACTGTAAATATTTACAGTTTTCTTGCTTTAATATAAAGTTTTCTTTAAGTTTAAACTATGAATTGGAATAAGTTATCACACGAAGAAACGATCAAGCAGTTTGGTATACGTTTGAAGCAAATCAGAAAAGAACTAAAGCTTTCTCAAGTAGCTGTTGCAGACAAAGCAGGTGTATCAGTCGTTACAATCAGTACCTTAGAAAATGGAAGTGGTTTCTCCATCGATACATTGATAAGAATCCTAAGAGTCTATGGAATGATCGATCGATTGGAAGATTTGTTTCAATTGCCGAGGAAATCATTATTTCAACAATTCAAGGATAGCAAATGATAGAAGTGAAATTGTGGGGTGAAACCCTTGGAGTATTAAAGTATGATACAAAGAAGAGAGAATCTAGATTTGCATTCAATCCTGCATTTGATCAAAAAAAACTCAATGTAGCACCTATTTTAATGCCACATGATCCTGAGCACAACGGGGAGCACGGAATCTTTAGTGAAGCCAAAGACCCTTTCTATGAAGGACTTCCCCCAATGATAGCAGACTCTTTGCCTGATGATTTTGGGAATGACGTATTAAAGAACTGGTTACGTCAAAATAATGAAGACCTTAACAATCTGAGTCCTAAATTAAAGCTTTCGTACGTTGGAAAGCGTGGTTTGGGGGCATTAGAGTACTATCCACAGCTAACAAAAGATAATTCATCACCTATAGAGATTGATTTACGCGAACTTTCTGAAATCTCAAATAAGATTACTGAAACCAATCTACTGCCCAAAGAAATAACGAAGTCAACGATGAAAGAAATGTTCATGGTTGGGACTTCAGCAGGTGGTGCAAGACCAAAGGCCGTTGTATCAATCAATTTTAATACAAAACAAATTTTGTATTCGAATGTACATATGGAGGGATTCAGATCAATTATTATAAAGTTCGATAAACCAATAGAAGAAACAGGAGAGAGTACCGAGATAGGTAAAATCGAATACATCTATCACAAAATGGCAGAAATGGCAGAAATCACAATGTCTCCATGTGGTTTATTCAAAGAAAATGGGCTTCAACATTTCTACACTCATCGTTTTGATAGAGGTGATAGAGGTGAAAAGTTACATATGCAAACGTTGGCTGGGCTTGCAGGGATGAACCCTAGACATAGTCATGATTACGATGATGTGTTCAGGATATTGATTGCGTTAGATCTCCCATATTCAGATTTTGAGCAACAATTTAGGCGAATGGTATTCAACTACGTTACATCAAACGATGATTGTCACACGAAGAATATTTCGTTTTTAATGGATTCTGAGGGGGAATGGCGATTATCTCCTGCATACGACATGACATTCCCATATCAAGTGAATAAGGTTTGGAAAAAGCCCCATCCGATATCGATTAATGCTAAAACAAAGAATGTCAGCTTAGATGATATGTATTCAGTTGGTAAGGAATTTGGAATCAAGAACCCTCAACGTATAGTGGATCAGATCTTGGAAGTATCATCCCAATGGAATCAGCTGGCACATCGTTACAAATTAGACGAGGATAAGGCGGTAGAGATTTACAAGTACTTCATGAAACAATAATAGAGAAGGAAGTAGATGTGTATAGCATAGGTAAGCGCTTCGAAAAACAACTGTTGTAATAATAAATCTATTTGTAACTTCGGGAAAACAATCTAAACAGAAAACCGTACGTTACCTAACGTTAGGAACAACCACAATATGAAAATATATATTCCTATTACTCCAAACTATTTTGTGAGGGTCATCTTTGTTTTGATTTTCAGTTTGTTTTCAACAACGTCTTTTAGTCAAACCCTTGTGAACCCTGATCTCGATGGAGTGATTTCGGGATTATATTCCTTGCCCTATTCATGGGAGTCTGTTCCTTATGATGATCCAATTTGTCTGGCCAATGCACCTATTAGTGCTACTCCCGACTTAGCAAGCCTTACTGCGCCTAATCTATCAATAGGGATATCAGGTAATCCTTATTCGGGAAACACCTTTGTGTGCGGATTACTGAAGAGCAACATCAATTATGTTTATCACGAAGGAATTATGCAGACCGTGAATTGTTTAACCGTTGGTCAAGTATATGATGTTTCATTCTATCAGGCAAATGTTAAACAGCTTGGAACCAATATTGATTCAGCAAGATGGTCCGTCTATATCGATAGCACCCTTATCGGAATTACTGCGCCTACTTATAGTGGTGAAAATTGGGATAGTAACTCATTTCCCTGGGAGTATAGAACAGTAAATTTTACAGCAACTTCAACATCTCACACCTTAAAGTTTTTACCTTACTTTTCTCCCTTTCCATCTAATTTCGGGTGGCATTTAAGAGCTGGAATAGATTCAATATCAATGACATCACAAAATGGAAATTTTACAAGCTCAATTTCCGAGTCCGCATGCGATTACTATGAATCCCCAAGCGGCAATTATACCTGGACAGAGAGTGGAACGTATTATGATACCTTGATCGGTTCTCAAGGATGCGATAGTATTATTGAAATCAATCTTACTATAAACAACGTTGACACTGGAATTTCCCAAATTGATAATGTTACGCTTCAGGCAGATGCCTTTGAAGTTCAGTACCAATGGTTAAATTGTGACAGTAACTATGTAATGGTCGCAGGTTTCAATAACCAATCAGCGACTTTTTCACAAAACGGGAATTATGCTGTTCAAATTAGCCAATTTGGTTGTACGGATACTTCTGATTGTATAACGATATCAAGTGTTGGAATTAACGAAAGCAGTTTTAATAAATTAGAAGTCTATCCAAACCCTGTTATCAATAATTTGAACATTCAGTTTGATTATTCTTTCGGGGAAATAGAAATAGAATTAATCGATTTGATGGGACAATCCATTTTGACAAGGTCCTATTTTGATGAAAACAAGCTGAACCTCAGTATGAGCCATTTAAGCAGTGGTAATTACATTCTTATTCTCAGATCAAATGAATACCTAGCAAGAATAAAAATAATGAAAGAGTAGTATTACTAACATTGGCCGCCTTCACTTCATTCCGCAAAAGTGTTATATTCGAGAGTCGGCACGAAAGCATTGCCGAGAACCGTTGCAGGTAATAATCAGTTATGAAGAAAATATTAATATCACTATTGTTAGGAACGCTAATAGGCAATAATGTTAATGCTCAAACAAAAAGCATTAGTAAGGATGAAATTAGAAAAAACAGCATTTCCTTTAATCTACTTGGAACAGCGACCTATGTTGGTTTTTCCTATGAAAGGCTTATTGCCCAAAGAATTAGCGTAGAAGTAGGTTTAGGATTAGTTGGAATAGGGTTGGGTATTACAGCTTATCCTTTCAAGAGAGTAGAAAAAAAACAATTCAATCCTTTTATTGGGATAAAAACAACACTTAATACAAGACTTTCCGGGGGCGAGAAAAGTATAACATATGTTCCTTTGGGTATTACTTATTTTACAAAAAAAAATCTATCCGTAAGTTTTGACTTAGGTCCAGCTTATCAAATAAATTATTCTCCAATTGGAAAGGTTATTCCATCTGTTCTTGAGAATTATCCTAATTCGGAGTTGGGAGTTTATGGAAATTTAAAATTAAGTTTTCATATTTAAAATATAAAAACTACTACAACAAAAGCTAAAACCCATTGAAACTGGTTTTAGCTAAAGCGTTAGTAACAATTAACCACAGTAGGTAATTTTAATAAATGACAGGAAATAAACTTGATGAAAATAAGACTATTACTAAATATCAGTTTATCAATTCTAATATTGAGCTCTTGTTCTCAAGATGTAGACTTACCTTCGGATAAAGAAGCACTGTCATATAAATATGACGGTAATAAGCTAATTAGAATTTTAGATTCAGTAGAACAAATTGAATACTTCTTTGTTGATGGAGATATAAATAAGATTGAAGCAATATTCCATGGTGACAGCAGAAATTATCTCGTTCAATCGCAAGAATTTCTGAATGGCGGAGATGAATTAAAAGTAACCTATGATAGTGAGTTCTCGAATGAACTGATTATCGAGACAATCCGCCCAAATAAAAGAACCATCAAAGTTTATCATCAAGTTGGTGACTCAGTAAATAGATCTATTTTGGTTAGTTATCTCACCATTTCGAATAATGAGGACACCTCAAATTATTTTTACCTTAAAAAGGTTCAAGAGGGTTTTAAGATTTGCACGGATGTAAAGGATCATATTTTCAACAGGATGGAGTTCGACTCATTAGTTGCGACATATACCGACGATATTCATAGAATTAAATATTATTCACCAGAGCCTCATTTCTACTTGCCAAATTTATCTGGTTTGGAAACGAGTGTAATTACGGAGAATCATTTTTTGAGGACTGATGCAGACTCAATAGTTGGAACTTTGTGGGGGTTCTATAAGAATAAGGCAGAGTATCCATACTCTTACATGATAATTAGTGCTTTCGGAAATTTACCATCACGACTTAGGAAGACCTGTGACTCAAGAATACTAATTGAATCTGAAACAGCCAAAAACAAATCACTCCTCAAAAAAATTATCTCATCTGGTAAATATCAATTAGAAGGAACCAAATTAGTAAGTGCAAAAGAAAGATGAAAATTAGGAACAATACATATCAATTGGATTAACACTAAAATCACATAGATCAAAATAAATTCTGTGTGTAATACACACACACACACACACACACTACATCCAATGCGGTTTTCTTGCTATGAATGGAACATTTTTGGATTAACAAATCTATATTCAAAAGCTTAATCGCTTTTTCTTATCTTCAA
>NVXP01000152.1 GCA_002733985.1 Fluviicola sp.
AGGCACAGGGTTCCGAAGACTCTGCTTCAGCCCAGTACCCATAATATTTGCCATCCCCACCGGGACTGGAAAAATACAGAAACGATCTATTGACAATACAGGAAGATTTGTTACGGGGATCAACGTGGTCATACACATATAATGAAGATGAAACGATCAACACTGAAACGTCGAACTTTGGTGATGGTGACAAAGTATATTACAATTATTACGTGTACGATGATAATAACAACCCCATACTAAAAGTCAATTGCGATGAATCTGGATTCGGATTGATTGAGACGATAACGTATGAGTATTTCTAATTGACCTAACAATTCTGACTTCTTTACGTCAAAGACAACCTATCCATACGCGTCACATGGCACATGACGTTTCCCTTTCTGTCCGTTTAACTTCTTTCTTCCTTTACTGCGACCTTTGCATTTAGGATTGTAACGAATTGGAACTTTCAAATGGAAATAAATATCCGTTCCGTATAAATCAGATTGTTTCATCCAATTCAATAATTTATCTGTTCCAATCGACAAAGGACCAAGACGCAAACTCAAACCCAGCTGAGGATACTGATATTCATACAAACTAATTGGAAGTGCAGCTTCGAACCAATACGTCTCAAACCTTGGAGTTATACTCAATGAATTTGCATGGCGGATTCCGAATTTCTGTTTTCCAATTGGCGCTCCTTGAATGATCGTGGCATTGACATAAAAACGTGAGGCCCACACATTGTAATCAAATTGTGCCGACAGGTATGTTGGTAAACGGATTTTGTTTGTCTTGCGAACCTGTCCTTCATCAATACTTGATTCTAACGCAGCGAATACATCGAGTGGATTGTCTTCGTTGATTTCTTCAGAAGCATACTGCTCCCAGGAATAATTATCAAAGTCATACCCGACAAATTGAATGTCGTCTGGATCAAATTTTATAGAGCCAATATCAATTATAGAAAATCCGATTTTATACAAGTAGGGAACATTACGACATCCCATTTTTGAAGAGTTAGGGTAATACGATCCAGCTTCTCCGAGCATTTTTTGATAGGTAAATCCAAGATCAAGCCCCATTCCTCCTTTCCAGTTCATTCGAGGATCTGGAGTGTACATTGCATCCGCTTCTACGTCATACAAAAGTGCTAATGAGTCGTTGTCGACATTGAAATCAAGATTATAGACATTCGCAGCGCCACCAGCTACTGAAATAAATTTTGAAATGGAAATTCCTGCCATGAACATGTCGCGCCGTCTTTTCAAAAACGTGTACGCATATGATCCCTTGATTTCTCCAAATTGCAACGAAGCTACGCGTAAATTTTCGACAGAATAATCGATATCATGCTGAGGCGTGAATTCCGCTACTCCATTTTCAATAAATTGCCCGACAAATCTCGGGACTTTTCGAACAGCAGTATAACTTCGAACACCAAATGCCAAACCTGCTGCGTGATCACCCTGACTCCAAACAGCACTTGGGCCTGCAACGAAATTGCGGTTGTACAAGTGGTAATTTCGACGACCTTGATTGTAAGCAATATCATCTTCTGATGGCAATCGATCCTCRGAAAGTTCACCTTTTCGAACTTTATTGATATTACGCATCARYCCAAGCCAAGATTGATCYTCKAGATARACWARGTTATTRTTCACATAAGATCCAGCTCCAACAATATTAATGTCTAACCAAACCTTAGAATCTAGCATACTAGACGGATTGACATACACTGAATTAGTCGGCGTGTARTTTCCATGRAGCGTCCCAAAGGCGTTCTGACTAAAAACAGGAATGAAGCTCCCCAAAAATGCTATGTATACWAGAAGTTTGATCAAATAAAATTACAATTTTGCGATTAAGTCAATCAGGCGATTGGAATATCCAGCCTCATTGTCGTACCATCCCATGATTTTTACCATGTTCCCAATAACACTCGTCAAGCGTGCGTCAAAAACACAACTGTGAGGATTCCCTAATACATCAACGGAAACAATTGGGTCATTCGTATATTCTAGTATCCCTTTTAACTCTCCCACCGATGCTTTTTTCATCGCTTCTTTGATTTTCTCTTCACTTGGCGGATCCTTTACAATCAATGTCAAGTCCGTTAATGAACCATCAGGAACAGGTACTCGAATACCGCATCCACCAATCTTACCATCCAATTCAGGGAAGATTTTCGCTAATGCTTTTGCTGCCCCAGTAGTCGTTGGGACAATTGATTCACCAGCAGCACGGGCGCGTCTCAAATCGCTGTGAGGTGCATCATGGAGTCGTTGATCCGAAGTATAACTGTGCACGGTTGTAATGAACGCACTTTCAATTTCACAAATCTCTTTCATTACGCGCAACATTGGAGCCGCTGAATTTGTTGTACACGAAGCATTTGAAACCACAACATCACTGTCTTCCAATAAATGTTCATTCACTCCAAGTACAACCGTTTTAATATTCCCGCATTTAGGAGTAGCTGATAACACCACTTTCTTAGCTCCACCAACAAGGTGTTTTCTCGCTAATTCTTCCGTTCGAAAAATTCCAGTAGATTCTAAAACAATCTCTACACCGTATTCTCCCCAAGGAATTTGTTCCGGATCTGGCTCAGAGATAAATAGAATCACCTTTCCGTTTTCAAAGACAATTTTATTTCCCTCAACTTTAAAACTCTCTTTCAATCTACCGTGAATGCTATCGTATTTAAATAAATGGGCCAAAGTATCAATGTCCGCTAAATCATTCACTACTGCTACGTCCAGTCCTGGATTATCAAGCGTCATCCGTGTAAAATACCTGCCGATACGGCCAAAACCATTTACTCCTATAACCTTCATACTCTCTGATCTATTTATTACTCCCTAAAGGTAAATCTTATTTGAAGATAGAAAACTAAATAACAAAAAAAGCTTCTTCCAAACAGTGTCGGAAGAAGCTTCAAATAAAGTGTTTTTTATACTAGTGAACGACTTGAATAAATCCTTGTTTATTCAARGGATCACCGTTGTCCAATATTGCTTTGATTGTGTAGAAATATGTTCCTTCTTCGACTAGGTCGCCTTTCATAGTCCTTCCGTCCCAAGTTCCAGCTGGATCATTTATTTCGAAGATAACATTACCCCATCGATTCACGATCACACAATTGAAATCTCGAATACCTTCCTGCTGTACAAACCACAGGTTATTTCCTGAAGTCGATGAAAGCGAGATAATATTTGGTGCATCAATAACACATAACTTGTCGTCAAAAATTGCTGAAACTGTTGTTGAATGGCAGACATTACTTCCTGTTACGGTGTAAACCCCAGGTTCACTAACGACAATACTTGGACCTGTTTCACCAGTACTCCAAACATAATTATCGATTGTCCAGTTCTCATTCGCATACAAGGTRATTTCAGTTCCGATACAAACAGTRGTATCAGCAACATCCGTCCAAGCRTAWGGWGGRAAYACAATGTTCGCGCTCACYGACATGTTACAGGWRTTATCCGTAAAAGTAACTGTRTATGTCCCWGGGAATGTWACTCCAATCCCWGGATTSAGTGCCGAGCTATCCGTGAAATGTACGGTTGTATCTGAGGCTGTCCATAATCCACCATCATAAGCAACAGTATTGGAAACGAACATTCCATAATTACATACTAAGGTATCACCGAAAATTACTGGTGGCGAAATAAATTCAATTTCAACAACATCTGAATTACACATACCTCATCGGTAAAGGTGATCGTATAAACTCCACTTCCCGAACTTGTGAATGTTGGGTTCAATGTTGTAGCTGATGGAGAAAAACTAACATCACCTGTAGGTTCAGACCACGTCCCTCCTGTTGAGTAAGCAACTGTTCCCGTAGCCGATAATGTCAGAGAGCACAAAGCAGTATCACTCATCACCTCAGGTAAAGGAGGGAAGTCAATATTAGCACTCACTTCTGTGTTACATGCATTATCAGTGAAGGAAACGCTGTAAACCCCTGAAGTAGTCGAGCTAATAGTTGGATTATCCACATTCGGATCAGAGAATGTAATATTAGGATCAGTAGCGCTCCAAACACCACCATCGTATGCAACAGTTCCACTCACGTTCATTCCGAAGTTACATGCAATTGTATCGTTAAAAATTTCTGGTTGAGGCAATACAAATAAAGTAACCGTTGTGTCATAGTAACATCCATAATCATCAATGACTGTATACGTGTAATCATAATCTCCTGGGACATTCGGCTGTACAACCAAAAGAGTATCGTTCTGACCTGAAATAATAGTTGGATCATTCAACCATGCATCAGAAACTACATAATTTTGGTACCCCTCAGGTTCTGGATACAATGCTGAATTGAACTCAATGCTCCATTCAAAAATATAACCATCGTCAACTCCTTGATTATCTTGAACAATTATTGTCCAAGGCCCATTTAAAGGACAACCATTAAATCCACTCCATGCTGCATCTGGCAAATATACTCCTGCCGGATTCATCGCCTGAAAACCATAATCATTAATAATCCAATAACTATTGAGGTTGTTTTCATCGCACATCGTACCTAACGTAGCATTAACCTCAGAAAAACAATAAGTCCAAGCAGGACTACCAGGAACCCCTCCATCAATATTAGTGTCATTCCCTAAGAACGTTCCTATTGCATTACCACATCCCCCGGGAGTCATCCCAATGGCCAAATTATTTGCATTTACCAAAGAAACTATTGTCCCATTTGGACACTCAAGAGAAATCTCCAAATCCCCTAAGTAGGAATGCTCTATATCCATACATACCTGAACCATATCACCAGGTCCTGATACTACTGCATTATTATCAAATCCTGCGAAGGCAATTGAAGTCTGCGATTGTAAGCCATTTCCATCAGGTAAAAAGGTCAATCCTGCAAAAGTACCTCCTGCAGTTAATTCACCATTTGGAATATCAATACCAACAGTATCAGTCGGAGTTACACCTCCTATTAAATTCGTGTTTTGACCTAGACAAACAGTATCCTCAACAGGTCCTGTTCCTGCAAAACTTGGTAACTGAGAAACCCGAACCTTACAAGTTGTTCTAGCATTCAACGGGAAAATATCTGTAATTCTTAAATCAACATAGTATCCCTGACGTTGAGGAGGCGTGAACCAAACACTATCATTTGTAAATTGACCAACTCCACCGATAGTCCAATCGAAAACACAGTTGTCTACATTTTGTGAATATCCAAAACCATTTGTTTCAAATGAATTCGGGAACAATGGTGTCGCAATAAACAATATAGAATCACCAAAACAAACATCAACATATCCAGTATCTAAGGGATTCAATGCATCTGAACCTACCCCATTAATATATGCTTCGATATGCGGTTCAAATGGCTGAAAAGGATTACCACAAGAAACATTTGCATCCCAACCAGTACCTTCTAAAGCACCATCAGTGACAAATACCAACGTCAAACAACCAGAAACATTCGCCCAAGATGCTTGAACGAAAAAACTGAGTGGATCAGTAATGGAATTAAAAGCTCCAATTAATGGTGCCGCTGGGCTATCCCCATCATAGATATACAAAGTATCAGTACCATCCACATTCCATGTATAACCAATATTAGTAGCAAACGAAATTGAGACTTTTGATCCTTGACTTAAGTCTGGACATAGAACAATAGTGTCATTCATTCCTGGTGTATAATTCCCAGCTCCATCTGTAAAGTTTGGACTCCCCCCATTATCAATCCCTGCACAATCCAATGGATTCAACGCGTCATAATCCGCATCACTCAAGCTCAATTGAGCATTCGTATTGTTAACAGAAAACACAATAAAACTCAATAAAAAAAATATTTTTTTCATAATCTTAATTCGATTTAATAGAGTTACTATAATTCAATCGCAATACAAACAGGGACTTAACAGACAATACTTTTTCCGATCCTATTAATTCAAAATATTGAGTTTTTTCTTCTTTCAATTCAACACCATAATCTAAATGAGTAGCATTTGAATTTAGTTCCATTGAAGTCATTTCACCAGAAAAAATTATACCAGAAGACTTGCTAGCAACGACTTCGATATAACTAATTGATTCTTTTAAACAATAGTCTTCAAAGCCTTTATCGGCATGACTTAGTGATTCCGAGCTTTCGGATAAACCCGATTGAATTTGCCCGAATACTCCGAGAGGAAGTATAAAAGCAATCATTAAAATCCCGTTTTTTATTTTCATATGGTAATAATTTAATTTTATGCTTAACACTATCTAAGACCTTTACACAGCTAAAAAGGTTGCATACCCAAATAAAATCACCTTTCCGTTTTCAAAGACAATCTTATTTCCCTCAACTTTAAAACTCTCTTTCAACCTACCGTGAATGCTATCGTATTTAAATAGATGGGCCAATGTATCAATGTCCGCTAAATCATTCACTACTGCTACGTCCAGTGCTGAATTATCAAGCGTCATTTAAATAAAACACCTGCCGATACGACCAAAACCATTTACTCCTATACTCTTCTGATCTATTTATTACTCCCTAAATCTTATTTGAAGATAGAAAACCTAAATAACAAAAAAAGCTTCTTCCAAACAGTGTCGGAAGAAGCTTCAAATAAAGTGTTTTTTATACTAGTGAACGACTTGAATAAATCCTTGTTTATT
>NVXP01000031.1 GCA_002733985.1 Fluviicola sp.
TGAATTACAACTTGTAATTAGGACGGTCATAAGTAAAATTAATCGAGTCATTTAATTGTGGGTTTTATTGGTGGTAACTCTACAATAGAATAAGAAATTGATCACCTGAGCTAACTTAATCCTCAATTGAACAACGTAAAATGTAATCATACTCTGCATGAATCATTTCGTCCAAGATCAATTGTGACGCCAAGGCCAATTGCGTATAATTTTGTGAGTTATTTCCAAATTGTGCGGCAGTATTCACCCACATCGCCTGAATCAAACTCTGCCCACCAGTTTTTGGGTCGATCTTATTCACAACAGCACTCACATTTCCTGAACCCGCATGATACACATGTAGTACAAACAAACGGAACCACAAATCATTCTCCTGGTATTCCAGATTGTGGGCATCCAAAATTTTCTTCGCCTCAGGAATACACACACGACTAATTAAACGAGATGAACCATATGCACTGCGCTCAAAATCGCTTCGTTCATCCTTGTATCGATTTACTGTCAATCCTTGTGCTCGGGCAACTCTTGGCATCAACTGAAATGGTCCATACGCACCTGCTCGTGATTTCTTCAATTGTCCTGGACTCTCAATCAACAAAATGGCTTGTGCATACCAAGGATCAACGTTATACCGTTCGAATGCCTCAACACCCAATTGCAAATCTGGATACACCTTTTCAAACTTGTAAAAATCACTCTTTCCAGTCGTAACAAAAATGCGCGCCGTTTGATCCAAGGAAAGCATTGTTCGAATACTGTCGCGGTAATTATCTTTCTCGTCGTTACTTTGTGCGTTCCAATCTCTCAAACTCATCTTGGCAACAATATTTCGCGTTGCGGCAACGTTGATCAAACAAGAGTCAGGTGCTAATTGCATGATCTGTTTCCAGAAAATTGGCTGAGCCAAAGTCGCCCATCCTTCCGTGTACAATACAGCTGCACTCAAAATTGTATTCTGACTTGTGCCTTTTTTGACTTCGATTTTTTCATCATCCCAAGAGTGATTTGGTTGAGAAAGTCCGACTAAAGGTGTAAAACAAAGGAGAAAAAGGAGACTACGCATAAAGATGTATTGAGTTTATATACAAAAATAACGCGTTTACATGTCTCTTTGTTACGTTTTTCCGTTAAGAATACACAACGCTTCGTTAAAAATGAATTATTTTGCAAAGTGAACATGAGGACATTTAGAGCAATTGTTGGGTTTCCCGTCATTTTTTTAGTGAAAATATACCAGTGGATTATTAGCCCAATTCTCCCTCAATCGTGTAGATATACACCAACTTGCTCGAGTTATATGATCGAAGCGGTGAAAGTTTGGGGGCCATTTAAAGGAACGTGGTTGGGATTGAAGCGAATTGCTTCGTGTCATCCATGGGGTGGACATGGTCATGATCCTGTTCCCGAACGCAAAAAATGAATAGATGAAACAAACAATACTCCTCTTAATAGTATGCGGCTGGTCCCTGATCAGTTTTACGCAGTCTCACCGACCGTCGAATCCAATCGTTTTGAATGATTTTACGATCACGGAAACACAAGAAACGGGCGATTTGGCTTGGTTTTATCCGAAATACACACCTAAGACAGCAAAGCAATTTGAGAAAATCGAATTCGGAATCAAGCTCCCAAAATCAGTTACAGAAAAGATTTCATTGTTTCTTACAAGAATTGGGACTGGTGATTTTGGCCTGAATCCTTTTGATAGAAATGACATTGATATCGAGGCAACATTTACGCATAAGGGTAAAATTGTTAAGCGGAATGAAGGGTTTTATTTTGAAGAATTTCGCCGTGATTTGGGAAATAATCGCTGGAAAGAAGACACTACATCATACCCATTTCGAATTCGACATGCACCTGAATTTACAGGCAATTATAAAGTCGACGTAACGATCAATATCCGTGGGTTATCGGTGATGTATGTCAGCTCTGAATTCTTTGTTGAGTCTTCAGAAAATCCTGGGTTCCTCGAAAAGGGAAGAAATAGCAAACACATGCGTCATTCCAAAACGAAAGAATCATTCGTGGGTGTTGGACAAGTGATCCCGTGGGTAGTTTACGATGACTGGTACCATACGGATGAAGCTGCGGGGCCGGTGAACTTCATGATCATGTACAATTCTTTCAGAAAACTTAGTCAAGCTGGAGGGAATTTTACACGGATGGTTGCTGCACCTTGGTTCATGCAACTCGAATGGGAAGCACTTGGGAATTATCAACCGAAAATGGGACAAGCCTGGGAGTTTGATCGCATGAATGACAGGTTACAGGAACTGGATATCTATTTCATATTTTGCACCATGTTGCATTCGCCTTTGGAAAGTCGCCCGACGGAAGATGGAACAATGACTCCTGGGATTTCGTGGGAAGCGTATTGCTATAATAAAGCGGATCGGACAGTGGGAAATCTTGCCCGTGAAGATGACTTGACGTGCACAGAACCAATCGATTTTTATGATAATGCTGAGGCATTGAATCACCAGAAAAACTATTTCCGCTATTTCGTTGCTCGTTGGGGATACTCGACTTCTCTTGCAGGATGGCAGTTGATGAGCGAAACAGATCAAACGTGTGAATATGGAGACAAGGTAGCGGAAGATGGTTCAATCATTGACAATTCAGGAAACCGCGCGAAGGTGAAGAAATGGACGGGAGACATTATCCAATTCATGCGCTCTGAATGTGACGATACGCACCTCAAAAGCACCTCGTTCATCACGGGGAGAAATTACTCGAGTCACATGTGGGACCCAACATTTTTCGAGATGAAAGAAATTGACTTTGTTGGTTTGCATGATTACGTCTTTGAAACAGAACCTGCCATTCAGAATATACGGAACCGGAATTTATTGAAACGCTATGAATCGGTGAACAACCTTGGGRTAGGRTTGATAGATGGGGAAATSAAACATCCGAAGTATCAAMAGAACATGTTTATCTAYGATGAGTTYGGTCATGTGCCAGCAATTCACCGTGCGTATCCCGAGGACAAGGATGATGATCCCGTTTTTTCATTCAATCAATGTGCTGATTTTTCCTTCAAGCAAGATTTATGGTTCACCTTCTCAAGCGGATGTGCTGTAGCAGGATTGGATTGGTGGAATGAACACGACCGCAACCGACAAACGATGTGGAAACGCTATTTCAAAGGATTGAATGCATTCAAGGAGAACATAGATTTCGAAAAAGTAAACTACACWCGTGTACGTGAGGTGAAGGGCGAAATTTACATTGCTCAACGTTGGCCGCTTCGAAAAAAAGATGTCGAACGAAGCAATCATAGTTCATACCGAAAATGGGATAAACTAGAAGCATACATTCAAATTGATTCTTTGAGCGATCAAGGATTTGGCTGGATGATGAATCGTTCCTTTCATTGGGGAAACTTAGTMGATAGTTTGCCGTGTCTTWCTGATTTAGCGAAAGGTGAGGGACGCTTTTCCCGTCCATACTTGTACAACCCAGCAGATGATGATGACGTTGCTACTCCAATTACAATCGAGGAGAAGGATGCCTACATTCGTGTCTATGACCTCAATCCAAGAACAAATTATACGATAGATTTCTATGACACGGAAACTGGAGAAATCATTCAAACGATAACTACAAAATCCTCTTTTGGTGGTACGTTGAGAATTAATTCTCCCGAAATGAAACCTTCGGTTCGCTATGACCTTGCTTTCAAATTCTACGATTCAGACTTGGGCTGGAAGTAATACCCTGAACTCGATTTAATACCACGAAGTCGTAGCGACGCTAATCTGCCCCTTGATAATGATCAATTCTTAAGAAGCTAAATGGACTGCCGTTCTTTCTCCATTCATAGATGAAATAGGCAAAGAATAAAATGTATTCAATGCTCGTCATTGCACGTACTTCAAACGAGTTTCCACTACCAATTGAATAGAAAAAATACGAGAAGAACACAAGAAAACTCCAAACCATTGGGAAGGCGAARTTCGTAAAGACCGAAAGTCCYAACAATGGAATGACATACCACGGATGAAGTGTACTGCCCAAAATRAGGTAGATGAAAAATCCAAAKAGCATTCTCTGAAGCAATACTTTCCAATCTATGTTRCTTCTTCTAAGCGCGTAAAATAGGATGGAGATAAGYACRAATCCRGATAGGATAGGGCCAGTGATCGCCARAGGATTGTAGGTGGTAAAYTGTTGAATCAATAAATTGTAATTGTAGAACAAGAAGGARTTGAATTCRAACACTTTGAAATAGAGCGCCAAACTGTGRAGGAAATTCCCAAAGTTMGATGMATTCAATTGTGTGATTCCTAGTCCAATCACAGAAATTCCAATCACTGCATAGATGTAAAATGCTTTTCTCCAAGGGAAATGACGGAGGAAAAATGGAAGCAAAATCAGTGGAACGAGTTTTATTTGAACTGCGAGGGCAAAAATGAGTGCTCCGAGCAATAGGCGAGAAGTAAATAGGAAGTACAAGGCAATGAACAACAAAGAAAGCATGACGCCTTCAAAGTGGACGTTCCCGGTACATTCGATAACAAACAAAGGGTTCAAAAAGACAATCCATAATCGTTTTGGATTAACCTTGAAATGAATGAGCAATTTTCGAAGGTAAAAAACGCCCGCTAATTCCGTCAAAACGATGAGCAATTTCATCACGAAAACATTAACCGGAATAGAAGAGGAGAGTGCTGTGGATGCGATAAAGTACGCTTGATTCACAGGAGGGTAACACGAATAATTTTTCCTTGATAAATCCGAAACTCCGGCATACACTTCTTGCATGTATGTCGATTTCATGAAAGCTTCGTCCGTTAAGTCTTGCGGTTTGAAGTCAAAAGGATTGATTCCTAACCAAGTGATTTCGCCGTCCCATAAAAACCGAAAATAGTCATCCGAAAGATTCGGAACGTAAAGCATCGAAACAACTTGAGCACCTAGTGCAATGAAGGCAAGGTGTTTGAACGAGAATCTTGACTCTTCCCGCAGCAACAAAACATAGGAGACGAATGCAAGCGTGTAGAAAACAGCGATGAACGCAAAGTTGGTGCGGTCAGCTTGCCAATTGACTAGAAAGATGGAAGAAATAAAGCAAAGGATGATCCCCATTCGCCATATTGCTCCCGAACTTTTCAATTAAGCATTTTTGTTTGCGTGGCGAATTTCTGCAACCGCATAGAAGAAGACCAAACCGTATCCAATTGTAAGCATCAAGTGGAATGGAACCATCCCAATATCGCCATAAATTGCACGATTGATCATCGTATATCCGAACAATAAGAACAAAAATCCTTCACCAAAATTCACCAATGAAAGTCGTTTCTTATCGTACTTGTTTCCTTTGAATTCACTTTTCTTGTTCACGTTGAATTTCGGTGTTCGAACAAATGAACTCTTAATTCCCATGTATCCTTCAATTACAGCAACTGAATTGTTCAAGGCTAATCCCATGGATACGATCAAGAACATGATGAAACGTCCAAGGAAGGTAAAGAATGATACAAAGATGTTTTTTCCGTCTTTGTCTCTATATGAATGCCAATAGTAATACGCTAAGAAAACAGTACTAATTAAGGCAAATGCTCCATACTGCAACCAATTGTTTAAATCAGAGAAACTATCCTTGATGTGCAAAATTGGCAATGTCAATAATGACAAGAACAAGATGAAGATGAATACAGATGAATTAAACAAGTGAGACAAACCGTGAATACGATCGCCTATTTTCACTCCTTTTGTCGTTGCAATGCGTTTCCACATTTTGATGAAACATTCTGCTCCACCTTTCATCCAACGGTGCTGCTGAGATTTCAAAGCAGACATTGTAATAGGTAATTCAGCAGGCGCGACAACGTGCTCAAGGTATCTGAATTTCCATCCTTTCAATTGTGCACGGTAACTTAAATCAAGATCTTCTGTCAAGGTATCATGTTCCCATCCACCAGCATCAGCGATACATTCTTTTCTCCAAATTCCACCAGTTCCATTGAAGTTGATGAAGTGTCCCGAAGCTGTACGTCCTCCTTGCTCAATCGCAAAGTGTCCATTCAAACCAAAAGCTTGAAGCTCTGTGAGCATTGAGTATGACTTATTAATGTGTCCCCATCGTGTTTGAACAACTCCTACTTTATCATTGTCGAAGTGAGGCATTGTTCTTTGAAGGAAATCTGGATCTGGAACGAAATCGGCATCGAAAATTGCGATGAAATCTCCTTCAACTTGATCCATAGCGTCATCTAGTGCACCAGCTTTGTATCCTGTGCGATCTACTCGGTGAATGTGCTGAATGTTAATCCCGCGGGCCTTAACTTCTGCTACTTTCTTCGCGATCACATCTTTTGTTTCATCCGTAGAATCATCCAAAACTTGAATCTGTAATTTGTCAGCAGGATAATCGAATGCAGCGATCGTTTCAATAATTCGATCAGCAACATACAATTCATTGAACATCGGTAATTGAATGGTCACCTTTGGTGTGTTCTCCGGATCGTACTTTGGTTCTGTATCAATTGCTGCTTTTTTCTTTTTGCGATTCCGAACATAAGCGATAGCAAGGGTAAGTTGTAGAATACTGTAGAATAAGATAAGTACAAGACACCCGAAGTAGAAAATCATGATGATCTTAGAAACGAAATGCGACCAGTAGTGTTCTTGATCTCCACTGTCACCCCAATTCCACATCCACGAAACTTTTGGGCTGAGTGAAAAATCTAAATTTGGCTTGTGCGTTTCAGTTACTTCGAAATCAAACGGGTCTTTAACATAATCCTTATCTGTTACAACGAGGGAATATTCTCCAACCGGAGTCTTTCTGAAAGAGTATTTACCGTCATCATTTGTTTCGGTAACATAGGACTTTCCAGTTTCTTTGTTTGTGATTGTAATCTCAACTCCATCTTGCTCACTTCCAGTTTTTTCGTCGGTGACGATTCCGCCAAACGACTGCGTTTGGGCAAACATTTGAAGAGGGAGAATAATTAGTCCGATCAGGGTCAATATACGCATGAGTCGCTTTTGGATTTATTTCAATTTGGTTAAAATCGATACTTGAAAACGGCAAATATAATCTTTATTCCCGCAAGTACAGTTCCTTTTATAGTACCACTTACTTTAGATACGCCTATGCGCTTTTTGTAGTTTACTGGCACTTCGCAAAAATTCATTTTGTGTTTGGCTGCTTTGATTTGCATTTCTATTGTCCAACCATATGTTTTATCAGACATTTTCAGTTGTTCCAATGATTCAGCTTTAATTGCACGAAATGGTCCAAGATCCGTAAATCGAGCGCCATAGAACAAACGAATTAATTTCGTTGCTAACCAATTTCCAAATATTTGCTGTGGAGTCAATGAGCCTTTTTCTCGTTTTCCCAAAACGCGCGAGCCAATCACCATGTCCATGTCCGTTTCGAATATTGGTGCAAGGACGTCTGGAATTTCTTGCGGGTAGTCTGAGTAATCGCCATCAAGAAAGACAACAATCTCAGTATTGAGTTTCTTACTGTGCTCAATTCCTTTCAAACATGCCCAACCGTATCCACGTCGTGGTTCATCTAATACAATGGCTCCGGCTTTTTTTGCGACCTCAACCGTTGAATCATTCGAATTGTTATTGACAACGATCACATGTTTCACAAGGGATCGTGGAATATCGTCGACAACTTTCCCAATGGATTGTTCTTCGTTGTAAGCAGGAATTATAACGGTAATAATTGGTTTTGACATGAATTCTTTTTGCTCCGCGAAATTAAGAATTCAATTTCACACCATCCTTGGTAATAAGCAACGGATTTGAATCAAAACGACCTTCTTCTGGTCCATTTTCCAATTTTAAAACACCACGTGGACAAACTGCAGAACAAACACCACATCCTACGCAACTTGCACGAACGATGTTTTCTCCCTTTTGAGCGTATGCACGAACGTCAATTCCTTGTTCACAATACGTCGAACAGTTTCCACATGAAATACATTGTGCTCCGTTCGTCGTAATTCGAAACTTAGATTTGAATCGTTGGATAATTCCCATGTATCCTGCCATTGGACATCCGAATCGGCACCAAACGCGATTTCCAAGTAAAGGGTAGAACCCAACACCAATTACACCAGCAAACGCTGATCCAACTAAGAATCCATATACTTTCTTGATGCTTCTACTGTTTACACTGAAGATATCTTTCACCCCACCGAAGTATCCGAAGGATAAAGCTCCAGCGATAAGAAGTAAGATGATTGTTCCAACGAGTAAAAGTGGGTGACGTCGTTTCCAGTAAAGAAGTCCTCCTCCAATCGCCGAAAGAACCAATAAGAAGATCATTGAATAGAAAAACATGGGTGTGGTGATCGTGATGAAGGAGAGTTTGTAATCTTTCCCAGAGAAATACGGCCACAATGATGCCACTGTCATTAAGAGAACAAAGACCATAACTGAATGGACGACCCAACGTTCAATTTGCCAAGAAGAACGCGTTTTTGAAGACAATTGTCGGAATGAATCACCAGCAGTTTCTGCTAATCCACCGCAACCACAAACCCATGAGCAATACCATCGTTTACCGTAAAAGTAGGTGAAAACAGGCGTCACAATTAAGAAGAGGATCAATCCCCAGAAGAAATAGAAGGTTCCAGAAACTCCGTTTTGACTCATCGCATCCAATTGGTACGATTCAGTGATGTAGTAATTCAAAGGCCAAATTTGCTTGAGATCTTTCCCGAAATATCCTTGGTAATCGTTAAATGCTTCCAGAATATGAGGAATAGCATAGGCGAACAATACTTGAAATATAATTACGGAAATTGTTCGAATAACTTGGTAGCGATTGTGTCTATATTTATAGATGAACTTAATTCCTAAGAAGAAGATCAAGAAAGTGTAGACCGTCCCATAAAGGAACCATTGACTCGCTTTTCCTCCAGTTAATAAATATGATAGTGGATCAAACATGCTAATTAATCCACTTAAAGAATCTGCAAACCAATAGAGTTGAATGTAAAACAAAGTCAAAACAATTCCTGATACCCAACCGAGTAATCCTCGTCCCGTTAACGTGTTGAACCAAACATGGTTGTTCTTGATGCCTCTGGTATGTCCGCCATAAAGTCCGTAGGTGTTGATCAAAATCCCTGCTGCCATCAAACTAAATGACAACCACAAAAACAAGGTATGTGCCCCCGTTATTACTCCTGTCCAGGCCAGTACAAAAATGCTAAATCCTGCAGCTCCGAGAAAGAGACCAAATTTCTGAACTCTGTTTGTATGCATCGAGAAAATGCTGGAGATCGAGAAATGATGGTGCTCGTAAGTGAAAATAAATGATCCAAGTAGTTGCAAGGCAAAAGAACCGAAAACAACAAGATTAAAATTTTCCTTGTAGCTAGCTTTATCATATAGACTTAAGCGAATAAGTTCAGCAAGGCCTAATATTCCAAGAATGAAAAGAAAAACACCAACTTTCTTAAAAATTGATAATGCTTGGGTTTCCTTCCCAGCGATTGAATGGTTTGTAGATTCCATAAATTATGCAGGGATTAATTTTTGCCACCATTTGCGTTTAGCGACAATGATATTCGTTCCAAATTCTTTATTGAATTGACCAACGATATCCGATTCATATGTAGTGTAAAATTCTGGGTCGAAGTTGGCTGATTTCAAATCTCTCAAGACTTCTTCGATTGTGGCTTCTTTTGTGAGCCAAGCATTAAATACAAGGTGACGTAAACGCACACCAAAGTTGTTGATTCCAATAAAACGACGCGTTGTTGAATCAAAGACAAAGTGAAGGAGAATCTCTTCTTTCGGATGTTGGTAAACGAATTTCGTTCGACCTTCTGGCATGTTACTCAGTACATCCCCATACGTTTGGTATTCGATCTCAAAGAATTTTGCTGAGTTGAACCAGTATCCTGGACTGTATTCAGCACGGTTTCCTGTGATTGTATGAGCTAATGTTTCACCCATAAATTTCCCCGTGTACCAAACTTGTTCAATTGGTCGACGACCATGAACCGGTTCAATAAATTCAGCACAATCTCCAATTGCATAAACATCTTTCACTGAAGTCTCCAAGAATCGATTGATTAAAATTCCACGATTCGTTTCGATTTTACTCTCTTTAATGAAGTTGATATTCGGTGAAACTCCTGCTGTTAATCCTACAAATTGGCAATCAATTCTTTCACCTTTCTTTGTCGTGATTCCTATCGCAGAATTTGTATCGTCAACGTGAATTTCATCCAATTCCTCACCATAATGCATGTGCAGTCCATGGTGCTTTTTGAAATGTTCCATGATGAAATTAGAATCTTCCTCAGGAAGAACGCCGCTCCAGAATCGATCTTCTCGAACCAAGAAATGAACCTCAATGTGTCGGGTCAGCAACATTTCTGCCATCTCAATACCAATTAATCCACCACCGACAATTACGGCACGCTTAATTCCTTTGGTATTGGCTTCCATGTCTTCCAAATCTTGCTTGGAATACAATCCTTGAACGCGATTTGCATCTTGTCCTTTCCAACCAAATTTGTTCGATTTAGAACCCGTTGCCAAGATTAATTTATCATAGCTGATTGATTCATTGTTGGAGCAGAGTATTGTCTTCGTATCCGTATCGATGGATTGAACAAATGTCTGCTTGAGATCAATGCGGTTTTCCGGCCAAAAATGAGCTTCATACGGTTGCGTATGCTCAAACTTCATATGCCCCATGTAAACATACATGAGAGCTGTTCTGGAAAAGAAGTATTTTGACTCAGAGGATATGATGGTTATTGGTTCGTCGCTTTTCTTTCGAATGTTACGAGCGGCTGTTACGCCTGAAATTCCGTTACCAATAATTATGATCATATTTCGTCAGTTTAGCACAAGATAGTCCTTTTGACGAAAAAGTGGTTTGAGGCTTACAAAATAGTTGAATTGTTCTTTTTTTGTTAGAAACACCCTGCTAATTGGGAGAAGTTAAAACGGATATTAGTCTGTTTTCCATTCCTTGTAGTCGAACTTTTCCTTGTCAACGATAAGGGTTAATCTGCTTCCATCATCACTGATCTTGAAGCCAATTTTCACGAAAAGTTTCTCTTCAGGTAGATCTAGCTCACATGGTTCGTTGATGTCCAAGTATAAATACTTCGTGTCGAGACTAATTGTGAAGTAAGTAGGACAGGCAAAGCCATAGTCTTCCATTTCAAAAGGTGCCATCATTGACCCTTTTGATCCATCAGCAATTAGAAAGAAAAATTGTTGGGGCATTCCTGCCATAGGAGCACCACCATTTTTTCCGTCAACAGATTCCCATAATTTATCGAGAGGACTATCAGAGATTAAAAAACTTCCTTCCTTTTGAGAAAACCCAAATTGTACATTAAGGGCAATCGCAAGCAGAAGGATGAGCTTTTTCATAGAGTCTATTTCCAAACACCTCGTTTCGAGAATGCTTCAATTCGGTTGTTGATACGATCTTCGGGCTTAATATCTTTCAACTCAGCCAAATATTTCTTGATGTTGTTCTTTACGATTTTGAACGTTTTGTCGTGATGTCTGTGTGCACCTGCCATTGGTTCTTTGATGACATCATCAACGATTCCAAGACGTTTCATATCTGAAGAAGTCAGTTTCAAGGCTTCTGCAGCGATTTCTTTGTAATCCCATGAACGCCATAGAATAGAAGAACATGATTCTGGAGAAATTACAGAGTACCACGTATTGTCAAGCATTACTACTTTATCACCAACACCTATTCCAAGTGCTCCACCAGAGGCACCTTCACCAATCACGATGCAGATTACAGGAACCTTCAAACGCATCATTTCATAAATATTACGAGCAATTGCCTCACCTTGTCCGCGTTCCTCAGCTTCTAAACCTGGGAATGCACCTGGAGTGTCAATTAATGTAACAATTGGTTTGTTGAATTTCTCAGCCAATCGCATTAAGCGCAATGCTTTACGATATCCTTCAGGATTTGGCATCCCAAAATTACGGAACTGGCGCATTTTCGTGTTTACACCTTTCTGTTGACCGATAAACATAACCGTTTCACCATCAAGAAGTCCGAATCCACCAACCATGGCTTTATCATCCTTAACATTTCTGTCACCGTGTAATTCTTGAAATTTACCTCCTGTGATACCGTTGATGTACGCTAGTGTATACGGACGATCTGGGTGTCTTGAAAGTTGGACTTTCTGCCAAGGAGATAAACCTGAGAAGATCTCTTTTGTCCGTTTTTTCAATTTCTCTTCGAGTTCGATAATCTTATCGGTCATGTCCACTTCCGTGTTTTCACCGATTTCCTTTGTTTGAAGGATTTGGTCTTCCAATTCTTTTAAAGGTTCTTCGAAATCTAAATAAGTCGCCATAGCTGTGCATATTTGAGGGGCGAAAGTTACAAAAATTGTTTAGTTGTTTTAACTTTGAAAGATGATATTATTTCCTCCTGCGAAGATCAATCTGGGTTTGAAGGTGTTAAAAAAGCGCTTGGATGGTTACCACGAAATCGAAACATGCATGCTTGCAATTCCGATGTCGGATGTGTTGGAAATATCTCCATCGGCTGAGTTTGTCTTCAAACAAACTGGAATTAAAGTAGATGGGGATCAGGAATCGAATTTGTGTGTTAAGGCTTTTCGCTTATTTCAAAATCGGTACGATATTCCCAATGCCTATATTCATTTACGCAAACAATTACCAATGGGTGCTGGATTAGGAGGAGGTTCTGCTGATGCGTCGTATGTTCTGAGAGGATTGAATTCCTTGTTTGAGCTTGGATTATCGGATGATCAATTACGAGAAATGGCTTCAGAGTTGGGGAGTGATTGCCCTTTCTTTATTACAGACAATGCTCAAATCGGCAGGGGGCGTGGAGAGGTTCTGACAGATATTAACCTTGATTTGAACGGTTATTATTTGAAGATAATCAACCCTGATATTCATGTTGGAACAAAAGAAGCATACGCAGGAATTATTTTTCCAGATCCATCAAATAGGGTTGATGAAGTGCTTCAACAAGGAATCGAAGAATGGAAAGGCCTTTTGAAAAATGATTTTGAAGCCTCAATATTTGAGCGTTACCCAGTTATAGGAGAGTTGAAAGATCAATTATACACTGAGGGTGCCGTTTATGCATCCATGAGTGGAAGTGGATCCACAGTTTTTGGAATATTTGAAAACAAACCTGAAATCACAACGAATTACTTCGAGCGAGTTTTGGAACTTTAATTATTCAGTAGGATTAGTACTTCACGACTTTTCGCGTCACTGTTTGCCCATTGGAAAGTTCGGCTGAGATGAAATAAACACCAGCTGGATAAATCGAAATATCAATACTCACTTTCTTCAATGAAGTCGTCTCAGCATAAACCAATTGACTTTGGAGATTGATCAGTCGAACCCGTTCGATCCGCGTGTCATTAGACGAAAGCGTAATCGTACTTTTAGTTGGGTTAGGGTAGACATTCAAGTTCGATTGCTGGATTTCTTGAACTGAAACATTACTTGTAGCATCATGCTCATAGCGATAAATCCCTCCTAAGTCTTGTCCAGCATATAATTCAAGATTCCCGTCCGAATCCATATCTGTAACCCAAAACGAACTGTATGCTTCCATGTTGATTCCGAGAAAATCATTTGATTCAACCGTAAACGATTGTGAAGGGTCTAAGTTTCCATCAATATCTGTAATGAAATTCGTGCGCCCCTCTTTGTCACCTAGAAACAAATAAGTTGTGTCGTTGTGAAGAAGAAAATGAGGCGATGCATATCCATCAGGACTGTTGACCGTGTTCACATCAATGTTACCCAAGAGGGAATTGTGTAATGTGAATTCAGGTGACGTTAAGGTTCCAGTGTTTCGGTAGTAGATCAATTCTCCAGTCTTTGTTCCTATAATTAGGTCGAGAAGCCCGTCTTTGTTTAGGTCAAAGAGTTGGGGGAAACTAAATACTCCTGTCGAAATAACTTGACCGTTGTTGTCTTGGTAATTTTGAACGGTCGTAGAAAATACGGATCCCGATCCAGTTGATTGATTCTCCACGTAGACTAAACTTCCATTCTCTACTCCAATCAGCATGTCTTTGTCACCGTCATTATCAAGATCACCAAAGGTTGGAACCGAGCGAAGTCCAAAACCCAATGCCGTTAAGTTGAAATAATTGTCATCTACAAAGCTGAAAACTGGATCAGTTAAAGTTCCTGTATTTTGATAATATGTCCAGCTACTTTCTTTATTGAGGATGGGTTTGTATCGGAAGAAATTGGCCACAATCATATCTTCCAGACCGTCTTCATTGATATCCGTAAAGATTGGAATGGATCCCAAACCATGATCAATCATTTCGTCTTGTAAGAAATCAGTCTGAGTAAAGATGAAATTTGGCATAGCGTTCGAACCATAATTTTTATAAAAATGTACGCTTTTCTCGTTTTCCGAGATGTTTTTAGCATTCCCGCCAACTAGCAAATCCTTGACACCGTCAAAATCGACATCCAAGAAAAAGGCTGCTGGAAATAAGTGCATATTCGCAGGGGTTGTATTTGAAGGAAAGGCATTGTCCGCACTAATCATTGGTGAATCAGTATTTGGTACAGTTCCTCCATTCAATAGCAAGGTCAAGTTGGGAAATGCAACATCTCCCAAAACCAAATCCAAAACTCCAGAATTATCCATGTCTAAGGCTAGTACAGTTGAACCGGAATGAAGGGCTCCACTTTTTTCTGGGTTAGCGATCTCTCCTCCAGATTCTGGATTGGTGATGTCTCCTCCAACACATGGCGCATCAGGATCGTTTAAGGTCACTGAATTAGTAAGGAGGTCTTCCTTAAATTTCCCCCAACACTCATTTTTTTGCACAAATACAAGGGAATCAGGAATACCATATAGTTCCATGGATTGATTTTGATGATATTCCAAGTGCTGCCCACCAATGTGAAACGTTAAAACATCGATGTCTCCATCTAAATCAACATCCACAATAGCAGGAATATCTGAGATACTCACAAATAGATTTTGTATTCCATTTGGCACGTCCGTATACAACAATTCATTTGCTAATTCCCATTGAAGACCAGAAACGGCATCACCAACATTCCGGTAAACCTTAATTCCTCCAATTCCGTAAGTAAAAAGGTCTTTCCTTCCGTCCAAATCATAATCTACCATTGTACAACGATAACGAAGTCCAGGAGGGAAGTGATTTTTCGCATTATAGAATAATTCATAGTGCTTGTTGCTTCCTACACCTTCTTGGGTGTATACACGAAGATTGTTACTTGATCTATCAAAGAGCAGTAAATCCAAATCTCCGTCGAAGTCGAAGTCAAAATCTGAAAATTGTGTGTAATTCAATCCACCTCCCCATGCATTCGTCAAGGTGTCATTACCAATTTTCACAGTGAGATCTTGATTGAACTCAAACTGGAATTGGGCGTTTGATTGTATATGAATAAATAAGAATAAAAGAATAACAATAATAGTGCGCATGAAGATCTATTTATATCTAAGACGTGAAGGTAACAAATCTAGTTGGTAAGATATTCATTTTTCACAGGACGTATTTGGAAGATTACGATCGATTTTAAGTGATTCTAAAATAAACTTTCATGGAACTATTTGATTTGTTCATTGGATGTGTGGTTACATTCATTTCGGGAAATATTAGGTGATTTGGATGCGTCTAAAGCGGACAGAATAACTAATATGCGCCAGAATTAGAATAAATACTCCCTTATGACTTCGACTTTACCTTCCTTCCTTATTATTGCGTTCTCTATTTTTCTCCCAGCATCATTATTTGGATGTCACTTGGTTACGTTAACTGAAACCGCGGTAGTAAATAATGGAAATGGAACGTACTCATATACATTTGATGTTTGCGTTGGAACTGAGGATACTTATGGTTTTTATTTAAGTTTTACTGGTGCAAATTTAATTTCTAATACAGCTTCAGCTACTGGTCCAACTACAGGAAATACAATTTTCGCGTCTGTTCCTGCTATTTCGGGAACTGGTGATATTGAATACGGTGACTGGGATAATTCTTTGGGGACCATATTTTCAGGGATTAACAATGATTGTGTTTCGTTGACATTTACATTTGACGGTCCCATCTCTGACGCAACACTGGGGGGCACGCAACTTTCCTTTCTTCCACCTTTGGGGTGCGCAGCTATTACCGTTCCTACAACAAGTTGTTTTATCGGTACATATACCCTTTCAATCACGACAGATGACTTCGGTGGAGAATCTACATGGGAGTTCGTTGATCAGTTTACTGGTTTGACTGAATCAAGTGGTGGACCTTATGCGAGTAATTCTACGTTTACGGAAGTAATTTGTTTGCCAAGTGGGTGCTATAATTTTGTGATGTTAGATGCATTCGGAGATGGAATCTGTTGCGCTGAAGGTGCTGGATCTTATAGCGTTTTGGATAATACATCGACCGTTGTGGCGTCAGGTGGATCGTTTACATTTAGTGAAACTACTGTTCTCCCTTGTGTCGTTTTGGCAATTGACTTGGCAAGTTTTGATGTAAGAACACAGGACAGGGTTAATATTATTGAGTGGAATGTAGCTTCTCAAGAAGATAATGATTATTTCAGAATTGAACGAAGCGAAAACCTTCAAGATTGGTCGTTGGTTGAGACAGTTGGTGGAGTAGGAACGACCAATGAAGAATTCAGTTATTTAGTTCGAGACATTGGTTTCAATCAAAGGATTAATTATTATAGACTTGTTCAAGTTGATTTTGATGGGACGGCAGAAACATTTGCCCCTAAATCAATCGATAATACGATGTTTGGAAAAGCAATTATCCGCAAAACAAATTATCTCGGACAAATCGTGGATAATTCGTATTCAGGACTGGTGATTGAATTTTATTCAGATGGATCTTTTAAGCGGAACTACCAACAGTAGACATAGGATTTCAAGTGTCTGATAAGAACTGATTTTTGTTTCATGTCAATCGGAAGTACATTTGGCCAATAATCAATACTATGAAACAAATTATCCTCATTTTTGCGCTTGCTTCTCTGTCTTTCCATTCGAAAGCGCAAGACAGTGTATCCATTCTTTTTATTGGAAACAGCTATACTGGCTATAATTCGTTGCCAACAATTGTGAATGATATCGCAATCTCTTTGGGAGATCAGGTAACATTCGATTCACATACTCCAGGTGGACAGACGTTTTTCAGTCATGCTACAAACGTGACTGCTAACAATAAAATTAAGTCTCAACCATGGGATTTTGTTGTGTTACAAGCGCAAAGCCAAGAACCAGCATTTTCTGATGCACAAGTAAACTCACAGACTTTGCCTTTTGCTATTCAATTGGCAGATTCAATTTACGCGAATAATTTTTGTTCAGAAGCCTTGTTTTTCATGACATGGGGACGAGAAAATGGAGATCCACAATGGGCACCGATTTCAACCTTTGATGGAATGAACGGTCGATTGAGAAATGCGTACATGCGCTTTGCAGATTCTGTTGATGGAGCCGTTTCACCTGTAGGGTCAGCTTGGAAGAATATTCGAGACACGTATCCTTCTATTAATTTATACGCAGGCGATGGATCTCATCCTAGTTACGCAGGATCATATTTAGCAGCTTGTACATTCTATGCATCCACATTCAGAAAATCACCTGTTGGAGCTTCGTTTATTGGAACACTTGATCCAGTTACAGCAGAGAGATTGCAGATTGCTGCTGCTACAACCGTATTAGATAGTTTGGAGCAATGGAACCTTCGTCCGATATCTGAGCACACGCAAGCTGAATTTTCATCTTCTGTTGTTGGGTTGATGGCAAATTTCACAAATATGAGTACGAAGGCGACGAACTATATCTGGGATTTTGGAGATGGATCACCAATAAGTACGGATGAAAATCCTTCTTATACATATGCCGCAGATGGGACTTATTCTGTTCAGTTAATTGCTGAAAGTCCATGCGATTCAGACACTATCTTTTCCGAGATCACGATTGGATCAATAGGTTTGAATGAACTTGATCTGAAAATTCAGGTTGCTTCGTTTGGAAATGGAGAATTTGAGTTGACTACACAATCGAATTTACTAGGTGTATCCGTTCGAGACGCTAGTGGAAAGTTGATGTCAGCAAATGTTGATATGAATGCTACAACAGCACGTGTGAATCTTTCAGAATTATCTACAGGTGTTTATTTTGTTTCTGTAAGAACAGAAAAAGGACATTCTACCTTGAGATTACTTCGTTAGTCACAAGAAACCTTCTTAACAAATATTCTATTAACGTACGTTAAAAGATAGTGATGCAATCAAATGTGGTTGGGTTTATCGCGTTCCGTGGTAAACCAATAACAACCAATTATGAAAGTAGCATTCGAAAACATCCTTGTGAAGATAAGTTTCATCGTTATCCTCATTTTATTACTGATCATACCAACCTTCATGGTGGAACAATTGATCACGGAACGGAACCAGCGCCAGAAAGAATCTGTCCAAGAAGTCAGCGATAAACATGCCCAGGCTCAACAAATATCTGGACCTGTCCTGACAATTCCCTATGCTATTCCCAGAGAAGATGGTAAGGGAACTAGAGTGAGTGGATTGTTTCATGTTCTTCCCGAAAAATTGAATATTTCAGGAGAACTGAATCCGGAAAAGCGAAAGCGAGGAATGTATGAAACAGTAGTGTATGGTTCTTCAGTTCATATAGATGGTTGGTTTGATCACATCGATCTACAAGGATCAAATTTGAAACAGGAGAATTTGCAATTATCAAAGGCCTATTTAACGATTGGCGTGTCGGATTTGAAAGGAGTTACGAAGCAAGTTTCCATCAAGATGAACGATCAATCGTATATGTTTCAACCGGGTGTGTTATCGTCAGAAGTGATCGATCACGGTTTACACGCTTATTGCAAGCTTGATTCCACATTGAGTAAGCAACAATTTGAATTTGATTTGGAACTGAATGGAACGCACTATTTACGTTTTGTGCCGATTGGAAAGGAAACAAGTGTTAAGCTGACTTCATCCTGGAAGGATCCAAGTTTTAGTGGCAATTTTTTACCGAGCACACGGAAAATTACAAAAGACGGATTCATAGCAAAATGGAATGTATTGAGCATGAATCGAAATTTCCCTCAAAGTTGGACTGGAGATCGTTACAACATTGATAGCGCAGGATTTGGCGTGGACCTTGATCTGGGTGTTGATGTGTACCAGAAAACCATGCGCGTAGCGAAATACGCGATTCTATTTGTTGCGTTAACCTTCCTCGTCTTTTTCTTTGTTGAAATAATGAATCGAATCTTGATTCATCCAATTCAATATACGCTAGTTGGAATTTCCTTGGTTATTTTCTACGTTCTTCTGCTTGCATTCAGTGAGCAAGTTGATTTTGGATGGGCATATTTTATTGCGGCTACAATGACGATTTCACTCGTCTGCTTGTATGCAAAGAATCTACTTAAATCGTGGTCGTTAGTTGGACTTCTCGGTGCCATCCTGACCTTACTTTATGTATTCATATTTATCATTATCCAATTGCAGGATTATGCATTGCTCTTTGGAAGTATCGGAATCTTCTTGATTTTGGCAATCACAATGTTCTTCTCACGAAAAATTGATTGGTTCCAAGCTGATGAGAAGGGGGTGAAAGTGATTGAGGAAATAGAGTAGTAGTATAAACACCCAGACAATCCGATACGTATCGGAATCGTCTGGGTGTTTTAGTATCTGTGTTTTTAAATCGTTTCGAAAAGCACGTCGTTTGATTTACGAACCTTCGGGTAATGTTGATGTTCATCTTCTTCGTGACGGTAACCAAGTGCCAATACCAAAGTCGGTTTAAGATTCTTTGCACTTAAACCAAGAATTTCATCGTATGCCGCTGGATCAAAACCTTCCATTGGAGTGGAATCAACTCTGAGCGTAGCACATGTATGTAAAACCTGTCCCAATGCAATGTACGTTTGCTTGCTGGACCAGAGTTCTTTCTGTTCAGCAGAGAAACTAGTAATTGCGCCTTTGATGTAATCACCGAATGGAGCTGTTTCTTCAATTGAAATTTCCCGTATGGCAGAAACATCTTGCATATAAGCGTCAACGTGGTCGTTGTTAATATCAATGTAAGAACACATAATAATGATGTGCGAAGCTTCGGTGATTTGTGCTTGTCCCCAAGAAGCTGGTTTTAATAGTTCTCGGACCTCCGGGTTTTCAACGATAAGGAATTTCATGGATTGCAAACCGAATGACGTAGCTGTAAGGCGAAGTGATTCTTTAATTGTGGCGAGATCATTGTCCGAAATTTTCTTAGTTGTATCGAATTTTTTGGTGGCATAACGCCAGTTGAGGTCTTGAATAATTTGGTTCATGTTGTATCTATTTCTAATTAGAATGTCATTGGAATTTCCAAGACAATGAATTGACTGTTTTTTGTTGCGTCAAAAGTAAGTTTTTCTGCGTCGACAATGCTCATTGCATCTCGATCGTTTAGTTCGTTTGAAAGAATGGATAGGCTTCCGTCAATGATCATGACGTATATCCCGTTGTTGCTGTTTTTAGGAATGTAATCAATTGATTTGCCTGCTTCCAGACTCGCCATATGAATATAAGCATCTTGGTGAATCCATGTTCCTTCGTCGTCTTTATTTGGACTAACGAGTTGAGTGAATTTGTTTTTGTGAGAGAGCGGGTCAATCTTGATTTGATCGTATCGAGGTTCAACATTGCGCTGATTCGGAATGATCCAGATTTGGAATATTTTCAGTTCTTCATCTTGGTTTCCGTTGAACTCACTGTGGGTAACGCCAGTACCTGCGCTCATCACTTGTACTTCACCAGCTGGAATTTCACCTTTGTTTCCCATGCTGTCTTGGTGATGTACAGCTCCCGAAAGTGGAATGGTAATTATTTCCATGTTGTCATGTGGGTGAGTAGGGAAGCCCATTCCTGGAGCGACAATATCGTCATTCAATACGCGCAATGCTCCAAAATTCATCCTGTCGGGATTGTACCAGCTTCCAAAACTGAAAGAATGATTTGCCTTTAACCAACCGTGATCTGCGTGACCGCGATCGGATGCTCTATAAATTGTGGGTTGTGTTGTCATAACTCTGTTTTCTAGATGATTTTTCATCCTTGTTGGGACAAATGTACATAAAAGTAATTACCTAGGTAGGTATATTGAAATTATTTTGAATTTTTAGGATTCACGCTAGGGCGGAGGGTGATAGCTCCAGACGAAAACGGAGAGTGATGCTTTGATTGACATGCACTGCGTTAACTGAAGTGGCTGTGTTGGGAATTAGTAGAACTGATGTTTTGTCTGGACTAAAGCCAGTAGACCGTTAAAGCGCCCAAAAGAAATGTTTAGTAGAGGAGTGCTGGAGTGCTGGATTGTTAGATCATTGGATTACTGGATTACTGGATTACTGGATTACTGGATTACTGGATTTGCTTGATCTTCGAAGAGTTTATACATCTAAAAATCTAACGCAAAGCGTCCAACAATCCAAACGCGAAGCGTTCCAATAATTACCAGCTCGATCCGCCACCGCCACCGCCAGAGGAACCACCACCAAATGATCCGCCACCGGAGAAACTACCACCACTTGACCCAGACCAGCCACTGCTACTTGATGATCGTGTTTTACTGTTTAATCGAGGAATGCGATATGTTTTTAGGTCGACATGTTTGCAATTTGCACATTCGTGTTTACGTTCACCTTTCCCAGAGGAAGTGTAAGTCGCCATAATGACAGTCCTATCGTAGACTTTGTAATACGTTTTGAAATGGCATTTGGGGCAGGTTGAATACTTCGAGAAAAGCGGGCGATACGCCAAGACCAATACGTCATCGGAAGTTTCAGTAATCCAAACGTCGTAATCAACGCTTTTGACTAATTCTTCTGTGACTTGACCACGATTCAGGTATTCATCCTCGTCTTCTTCACTCAGCTTTCGCATTATTTCATCTGTTCGACCTGAGAAGCGAATCATGTCGCGGTAACGTTGTTTGAGTTTTTTTGCGAAAATGACAACGAAAATGTGTGTGATCGGAAAGAGAACTGCCCAGATCCATACTCCGAAATATTTAATGGTGTTGTATTTATCGTATGGATCGTTTCTGAAACGCGCAATGACTAAAGCAATGAGAAATAGAATCAAACCTACGGCGTGCCATACAATCAAGGTAATGATCAGCGAGCGCGTGTTGTTTTGACTTTCAATTACATGTTCTTGTTCTAGGCGTATTTCCTCTTCTTCCAAAGATTGAGCTTCAAATCGATCGACTGTTTGACCGCTAAGTGAAATTTGAATCGCTTGAGCACCAGAGAGCAATCCTTGGCTATAATCTCCGCTTTTGAAATAAGGAATCATCGATTCTTGCTGTAATTGTACAGATGCATAATCCGTCAGGACAGTTTCTGTTCCATACCCCGTTTCGAATTCTACTCGGCGCTGGTCCATCACAAACAGAACAAGCAGTCCATCATCGCGCCCAGCATGACCGATTCCCCATTTATTGAAAAGTCGACCCGCAAAATCTTTTGGGACTTCCGTACCAATCGATTGTAAAATGACAAACGCCACTTGAAATGAATCTTGTGCCTCAATTTCCGCACAGATATTGTCGATTAGTCCAGCGTTATCAGCATCTAAAATTTGATCTGGATTTGAAACATAGCTTCGGCCGCCATTTTCCTTTGGATTTGGAACAGAGTTCACCGTGGATTGTCCAACAACAAGTGTCGATATAAAACTCAGAAATAGGAATAGAAAGGTTTTCATTAATTGCGTGCTTCAATTGGTTCAAAATCTCCTTCAGGATCGCTCGATTCCAAGGTGGAATTATACGATGCAACAGCTCCCTGATAGCGTCGTTTCTCCGAGTTGATTCGATTTTCTCCACCTTGTAGACGTACACTCATTTCTTGTTTGATTTCCATCTTGGCAAGAACCTGAGAAAGTGCCAATCGAAAAGCTTGCTCGGATTTTCTAATCTTATCAAAATTATATTCAATGATTGATTCTTTCAAGTCATTTCGATCTGAGCGATCGTCTATTTGTCCGATAAGTTCCAGTGCAATGTCATTTCTACGTTCAATAGCAGAAATATATGCGGCTTCTGTTGTTTTTACCGTGCGTGTAAGTCCGGTCAGCTGTTGATCCGGAGCTCCTGCTTCAATTGTTTGGGCAGGATCTTTTTCGCTCAAGGTGCTTGTGCACATATAAAGCAACACAAATACAAGAAGTAAAGCACCAACTACGTAGGCAACTGTGCGAATGGTTTTGGACGAAAATCGGTTTTCTTTCTGAATTGTTTCAACAGCAGATAAGACATTTAATGCAACTGAATCCAAGGGGTCATTCTTCAATTCCATGCGAGCAAAATGCCCTGCCTTTGTGAGCAATTCATCGTTTTTATCAACGAGTGCCAACTTATAATAAGACTGAGCCAAAATTGCGTTTCCATCTTTGATGTACGGATTTATTGAAGTTGCTTCTTCTGCCATGTGGATGGCATCCGTATAATTCTCAACTTTCAAATGCCCAAGCGCCAAATTCAGAGATTGCTCCGCTTTGATCATGAGCTCATCCCATTCGCGCTCAGAAACACCCATTCCTTCAGCGAGTTCTTTTAACTCAGGTAAAGTCAAGGGGCGGTCGATATCGAAGGACGTAGATTTTACGACTTGCTTGATATGATCTCTAAATTTTTCTTCGGAAAAGGACATTGAAACGTTTGCAGCTAATATACTCAAGTTCCATTTGAATCCATGGGTTTGATGTTTTTTTTGAGGGCGTTCCCCCAACGATTTCACTAAACTTAGTAATAAAATCATCCCTGATATGTCGGGGTCGTGCTATTTGTTCAAGTTCTGGCATGCTATCGCCAGAAGCTGTCACTGCTATCTCTAACGCGGAATTTACCCAGTGTAAAAATCAAGATTTTGATAATTATCGAAATAACTTATCCACGAGATTGGATATCATTTGTGAATAACATCTTGACCGATCTCGAAAACGAATTGAAATATTTTATTTCTTTGAGGAACAAAACTGAGACTCCATGGAAGCATTAACAATCACGACCGAAAACCTTCAACAAGAAATCGACGCACTTAGAACAACACTAACAGGTGACATGTTTAGTGACATGGATATCAAAGACAAAATCCATAATTTGGAGATGAAAGTCAAAGGTGTAAAACCAACAGATAGTCACATCGACTGCGTTGGATGCGGATCTTAATCACGAAGAACGCCTAAACTATCCAACTCTTCTTTATCCACCGTAGGTGGAAATATCCCATTTTCAAGCTTATTCAGAATGTACTTTGCGGTGCGTTCTGCTTTTTCTTTGGTGTCAAAACCATCGATGCCTTGAATAGAAGGAATAGAAGTTTGATTGATGACCATTGTTCCTTTTTGAGACAATTGGTACCCCCAATTATTTTCTGAAATAAGTACGACTTCATACGACCATTCAGAACTGGATGCTTTTTTCGGAGTTGCTTCGACCTTAGAATCTGTTGAATCTGTTTTATTCGGTGTTTTCACATAGCCAGAGGACTGTTGTTCAATGCTTGGCTCAGTTTCTCTTAAATCCTTGATCTCATTTTCACTATCAGAGCATGCGCTAAGAAGTCCAAGCACTATAATTCCTTGAAGAATTTTCATTAATTGAATAGAATTTTATCAGAATAAACAACATTCCCAGCTTGAATAAGTTGGAAGAAATAAGTTCCTGTGCTCAGATCATTTCGTTGCACCATGAATCCTGAATTCGTTTTGACTACGTATTTATCAATTGCAAGTTGTTTGCCATCCATTCCGATTAGTACGAGTTCCATATCTTGATTCTTAACGTCAATTGTAACGTGATCACTTGCAGGAATTGGATAAATGTTCACGTCTTCTTTCTGAAGGTCAATACCCGTGCTCAAAGTTGGTGTGAATGCAAACAAGTCATCTAAGAAAATTCCGTTATATCCTGTTCCTACAAATCCTAAGCCATTCAATACAAATGCTACAGCATTGCTTCGCCCTGGACCAGGAAGACTAGGTTGTTGTGTCCATGAATCTAACCAATAGTTGTACTCCCATAAATCTGTTGAGTAATTGAAGGTGTTATCCTCTCCAGTACAAATGTAGGCGTTCGGGAAAATTCCCCAGCCAACAGCACCTTTTCTTGGTAAACCAGGCATACTTGTTTTTTGAACCCAATTATCTAAGTTCGCATTGTACTCCCAGAAATCGCTAAGCATGATACCGTCATCTCCCGTTGAAATGTAACCAAAGGATCCCATCGTGAACGCAGCAGCTTCTTTACGTGCTGTGCCACTAAAATCATTGAGTTGCGTCCATGTGTTTGTAGCAGAAACGTAGCTGTACATGTCTTTTTTCAATCCTGAAGCTGCAATTCCTGTTCCAACGTAAGCGATATCATCGATCACAAAAACAATTGCTTGTCGACGCGCCTCACCAATAAAGTCTGATTTCTGAGACCATGTTTGACTCACCAAGTCATATTCCCAATTGTCTTTAAAAAAAGCGTTCGTTTCACCTTGTCCTAAACAAACGTAGGCTTTGAACCCAACGCTAAATGCGCAAGCAGAACCACGATTCAATCCAGCTCCATTTACTCCTCCAATTGATTCTTCCTGATCCCAATCATCCTGAAGGAAATCGTAGGAATACATTTTCCGACGGAAACCATCTTCGTCCAAACCAGCAACGATATATGCTTCGTTATTCAAAACAAAACTTGAACTCACTGAACGCGGAGCACCATTTACTGAATCTTTCGGAGCCCAAGTGTTTTGTGCAAAGGCACAGATAGGAGTTAGTGTAAGTACAATTAATAATATTCGTAGCATACTACTGTATAATTAGAGATTGAGTGGAAACAATTTGATTGTCTTTACGCCCAACAACGATGTAATTGCCTTGAGCGAAGTCTGAAACGTGGATTGTTTGAATTCCGTTTCCAGAAATGAGCATTTCTCCAGAAATAGAGTAGAGCTCAATTTGATCGATTTGATCAGAAGCATAGTTAAGGTTAACGAAATCGGTCGTTGGGTTCGGATACATTGCCAATTCGATTTCGATTTCGTTTGTTCCTAGAATAGATCCAGGTGTATATTCTTGCATACTTGCTTTTTTACCTGAATATCCTTTTCCAGTTCCAACATATGCTTTACCGTTAACAACAAATCCAACTGCATTTTTTCTAGGACTTCCTCCGTATGTCGCTTTGATCGACCAACTGTCTGTGAATGGATTGTACTCCCAAAGATCATCTAGCATTCCGCCGTTTGCACCCAATGTGACAAACCCACGTTGTCCAATTGAGAAGGTCGTTGCTGTAGAGCGCTCACTTGATGGGAAATCTGCTTTTGCTGTCCATTGATTGGTTGTTGCATCAAATTCCCAAATGTCTTTTCGATATATATCTTGATCTGTTCCTAGGCCAACATATGCTTTGAAATCAATAGCGAAACTTGAAAGTTGATAACGTACTCCACCGGGGAAGTTTGGCATTTGTGTCCATGAATCGAGACTAGGTTTGTACTCCCACAATTGGTTCGAGTAATTATTTGGTCCCATTTTACCTCCACAGAGATAGCCTTTGGAATCAATTGAGAATCCAGTTGCGAAATAGATACCATTTCCAAACCCTCCTGGGTAACTTGCCACTTGCGTCCATGAATTTGCTGCAGGATCGAACTTCCAAAAATCTGAAAGCGTCTGAGAACCAAAAGCAGATGCTGTGACCGAATCCATTCCAGTTCCAACATATCCAAAATCTCCAATGGTGAAAGCAATTGCATTTCTGCGTTCACTTCCTGGGAGGTCGGCAACTTGTGACCATGTGTCTACGGAAGGGTCATATTTCCAAAAATCACTAAGTACAGTTTCAGTAGTATCAACACCGGTTCCAATATAGCCGAAATCTCCTATAGAAAAAGCCACAGCACGTTCTCGTTTGAGACCAGTGAAATCAGCTTTTTTTGTCCAGAAATTCTCCGTCTGTCCAAAAGTACAGAAGCTGAGAACTACGATTGTTATAGTTAATAGATAGTTCATTAGTTAAAGATAAAGCGTTTAGTAAGTAGCGATTTGTTGTCGTGCATAACCTCGAAAATGTAAGTCCCAGAAGGAAGACCGTTTCGGTTCAGTTCACAGTTTGCGTTCACAGACTCCAGCGTAGTAATCAATTGGCCTGTCATCGTGTAAATCCGAATGCTGTATTCAGTGAGTTCCTTGGAAGAGAACCTGACAACATCTACTGACGGATTAGGGCCGTAAGAGAACTGAATGTCATTTTCAAGAGGATTGATACCTGCAGTTACTAGATTGACATTGAATTCCCAAAAATCGTTGTAGTTTGTTCCACTCGTTCCAATTCCTAAGTAAGAGCGATTGTTGATGCTAAATGCAGAGCAAAAGCGTCGTGCTGACCCTGGGAAATCTGGAAGTTGAGTCCAAGTATTGAGTGCAGGATCAAATTCCCATAATTCACGCTGTACGAGTGAAAGTGAACCATCATATCCACATACAATGTATCCTTTGTTGCTTTGGGAGAAACTTGCGCCTCCTGCTGACATCAACCCAGGAAAAGATGCGCGACTAACCCATTGGTCGATTAAAGGTTTGTATTCCCACAGTGAGTTGTTCGATTTCACGTAGCCTTTTCCATCAATGACAAATGTTGAGTTCCACGTCCAAATTGAAAAGGGCATCGAGTTTTTAGTAGACCATGTATTGTTAGACGGGTCATATTCTCTCAAGCTACTACCTGAAACAGCATATCCTTTATTGTTGATTACGAATCCTTCATTGTTGGCATACGACGCAGGCATCATCCCCATCAAAGACCATGAGTTCATCGTAGGATCGTATCGGTATAAGTTGTTATCCGATCCGACTTGTCCTCCGCCAATATATCCATATTCATCCATTCCAAAAGCGAGTGAAGCATAATTACCGTTTCCATTGTTTCCAATGTAATCTGCTCGTTGTGTCCAAGAGTTCGTTCCTGGATCGTATTCCCACCAATCCTTTTTTACAATATTTGGTCCCGCACCGTTGTAGTGTCCGAGTCCCATGTAACCTCTGTTTCCAATCGAGATTCCTGTTCCTCTATGCCTTCCAATAGCTCCGAAATTTGCTTTTTGCGTCCATCCATCAGTAGAAGCGGAAGCATCTTGCGTCACAAGTGAGCAAAGTAAAATTACGGTCGAATAAAAAACTATCTTTTTCATAATTTATTGAATAATGAGGTTTTCTGACTTAACAATTTTGTCATCATATATAATACTATAGACATATTGTCCAGCGTTCCAAGCTTCCGTTTCAATGGTACTTAATTCAGACCAAGGAGAGCTGAATACAATTTTACCATTTGAACTGACTATTTGGAGTTGAATTTTTTCTTGATCAACATTTGAAGGCCAATTGACTTGAAAATTAACGTGGTCACTTGAAGGGTTCGGGTATGCGATGATGTCAATTTTTTCAAGAGATCGTTCAATTTGAGATAAGGTTTGATCAAATAACCATAAATCTTTGAAGTTGGTTCCGTTTGTTCCCATGGAAGCATAGGCGAATCCGTTTAATGTCGTTGCTGCGAAGTAGCGTCTGCCAGTTCCTGCGAAATCTTCAATTTGTATCCATGAGTCAGTTGAAGGTGAGTACTCCCACATATCACTAAAGCTCGTTCCACTGGATACTGCTGCCCCTGTGCCTAAATAACCATTGCCATTCAAAGCAAATCCCATTGCTTCTCGTCTAACTTGTGGTCCGACATCTGCTTTTTGTGTCCAAATGTCCAAGGAAGGATCGTATTGCCAGAAATCATTCGCTGATCCTCCGACAATGCTTCCTGTACCGACATATCCATAGTCGCCAATTGAGAATCCGACTGATGAAGTTCTGCCAATAGGTAGAGAAGCAACTTGGGTCCAAGATTCGTTTGAAGGGTCAAATTGATAGAATGATCCTAGTACACCTCCATTTGATTCGCCAGTTCCGACATAAGCGTACTCATCAATCACAAAAGAAACTGAACCGCGCCGTCCAATACCTGGGAAGCTATTTATTTCAGCCCAAACATTTGTAGCAGCATCGTATTTATAGAAGTCTTGAACGAGTGTACTTCCTGAAGCACTTGTTCTCCCAGTTCCAACGTAAGCAATATTATTCATGGTGAATCCTGTCGCGTGATAGCACAAACCGCCCATGTAATCCGCTTTCTGTGTCCAAGCATTTGTTGATGGATCGTATTCCCACCAATCGTCAAATAGAATATTTGGGCCGGCACCATTATAATGTCCTAGTCCAGTGTAGACCTTATTACCAATCGCGAGCATCGTCGTTCTATGTCTGGCAGTACCACCAAAATCTGCTTTTTGGATCCAACCACCAGCAAAACAATTTATGTTGATGAAGAAGAAAAGTAAAAGTGCGGCTATTCTCATTTGATCATCAGTTTTTGTACTGAGACAGAAGATTCAGTCTGTAGTTTGAACATATATATTCCAGTAGACAGACCAGAGACATCAATCTCTTGTTTGTTTGAAATGTCTAGGGATTTCACAATTTCTCCGCGAGAATCGATCAGTGTTAAATGACCCGATTGAGCGCCTTCAAAGAAAACCGTTGAGGATGCCGGATTTGGGAAGATGCTAAAACTCGATTGATTCAGTATATCAACTGACAGTTCGCCTTGTCCAATGTTTAAGGTGAATGTACCAGATTCGTTATTCCATCCCTCAACGATTACGAAAAGTGAATCATGACCAGCCGTAGGGATTGAAATTTCTGATTGTGGCCCACAATTCGGTGAGTCATCATTAATTGCAATCGGTGTCCCTTGTGAATCTGTTACAGTTAAGAAAGTATCAAAACCAGATCCACACAATGAAATGTCCAAGCTAGTTAAACTTGAAAATGCTGTAAGCAAGTAGTAAACGTCTGGTGAATTGTAAACTGGATTCTGATTGGAATAGCAAACTGTATTTGAATACGTTTCGTTAAAAGGATAGGTATTAACAGGGCGTCCATCTGTTGCATCATCACCGGTATACCCTGTACAATCAATTCCACCTTGAATGTCAATAATAAAGTCTGTTGATGAACCCCAAGTAAAACTTGCGCAAGGATCTAGTGGTGGTGTTGCTCCTCCGCCTTCTTGTTGGTTAATGCGCATTCGTGTTTGCCCCATTGTAGCAGTTGCGGGAACTGTAAAATTGAATGTGCTGAGTGCTGTTGGCGGAATTCCTACCCATGTTCCAATTGATTCAGAAGCTTCAAAAATAGAATTCTGATTGTAATCGATCCAAGCTTCACCAGCTCCTGAGTAGTTTCCTCCACACGTACCAAATTGAATTGAAATAGAGTAAGGGCTTCCTGCTCCTAAAATCACAGATTGTGCGAATGATTCTTCAACACCAAGTGTACCTGGACAGCCTGTATATGATATACCTCCGCCATCTCCAAATAAGGAAACAGATTCAATATTTGAATCGTTGGGTGAAGTTGGTCCACCTGTCATGCAATACTGGGAATAAACAAAAGAAGAAGCAAAAAAGGAAATAATAAGTAGAAGTTTAGTCATGGTAATTAGTTAGCAATTTGGAGATGTGATAGAAACAATAACTTAATATTACTAAAAATATCTCAATTATTAAGACGTACCGTAATGTTCAGAAGTTGCTCTGACCTAGAGTTTGTTGCTTTTACTCCACTTTTTGAAGATTTTCTTTGTGCTCTTCTTAGAAACGTAATCCGAAGCACTTTTACCCTTTTTGTCCAAATGATTCAGGTTTGCACCTTTAGCCAGAAGATCAAGAACAAGGTCATTTTGCCCATAAATCGTGGCAATAAATAGTGCTGTTTGCCCCATGCTGTTCACTGGAGAGTCAATACTGAAGTCAACATCGTCTGACAGTAATTTGTTCATCATTTGCGTATGACCTTTCTTGGAAGCAACGTAGGCAATGTTCTGAACTACTTTTTCCTGAAGAATTATAACATCTTGGGTGGCCATTAATGAAATAACAGCTTCAAGATCTTCTGCAATTAAGGATGCTTTAATTTCACTTTCCAATTTTATGGATGCTTTATATTGGGCGTTTCGTTCTTCCTTGGTCATGGCTCCTCGACTGCGCAAGTATGAAATGATTTCGTCATTTCCAACTTCTTGTGCGTAGTCCATTACGTTTTTCCGTCCATACCCCAGGGCATTTAAATCTGCACCGTTTTCAGCTAGGAATTGAACCAAGGTACTATTCTCAGCCTTGATGGCTTTGATGATTGCTTGTTCATTGAAGTAGCAGCGTTTATTGACATCGATTCCCTTGTTAACTAAAAAATACGCTAGTTCGATATCGTTTTGCTTCACAGCTTCGCACATGAAAGTATTGTCCCAGCTATCAGTTGCATTGATGTCGGCTCCTTTTTCAATTAGGAATTTTATGATTTCAGTTTCTTTGCAGGAGGGGCGTTCTCCGTTTCGATCTTGGGTATTAGCGTCCGCACCTAAGGAAACTAGTTCCGTAATACGATCGAACTTTCCTCTTTCAATGAGCATAAAAAGCAATGTTTCTCCAGAATTCCCTCGTGTATTGATGTCCGCTCCAGCTTGAATGAAGGTATTTTGAATTTCATTTTCGTTCGAAGAATAACCGCGTGAATTCGCAACGACATAATAAAATGCCGTTTTGTTTTCCTTGTTTTTGTGATTGATGTCTGCCTTCAATGAAATCAAGTAAGTCATGGTGTTCTTTTGATCTCGAATTGCAGCTTTGGTTAAAAGTGTATTTCCATCAAGACTTTTGTGGTTGATGTCTGCACCATTCTCAATAAGAAAATCGAAGACTGATCGTGATTCATCACTGAGAGCATAAAAGAGAGCGGTTTCACCTTTGTTGTTCTGTGCGTCCACTGTGATTTCTTTTTCAAGTAAATAAGTGCAAACTTGCCGAGAACCATGATTTGCAGCCTTCATTAATGCGTTTTCGCCTGCATTGTTCTTTTTATAGATGTACAATTTATATACTTCGACGCATCTCATGACGCTGATGAGGTCCCCTTTTGCCGCTGCAATTAAGAGCATCGAATTTCCTTCTTCATCTTCTGCATTTGGAGGCACACCTTCAGCAATTAGTTTTTTTACAATCGGATCATTTGATCTACTAAATGCTTCCATCAGTAACCAGCTTTTATCTTCAAGATCTTTACTCAGGGCGAGAATCATATCATTTTTACCAGAATTTAATGAGCTTTCTAAGGCAGTTTTTAGTGGCAAACCATGCTTTATTAGCACATTCACCATTGCAAGGTTATTGTGGTAAACAGCTTTGTTAATTGGGGATACGTAGTATTTTCGGAATAAGCCCTTTCTTCTCTTTTGAGAAAAATCAACTTTTGCTCCATTTGAAGCAAGTAGTTTCACCATTTCAAGGTTGTTTTTCTCAGCGGCATATACAATTGATTCGCCGAGATAGAATTTTTGCTCGATTAAGTATTTAGTTAATTTGATATTGTCTTTTCGAACAGCTTCAGAAATTCCTCCTCGGTCTTCAGCATTTGATTCAATCAAGAATTTTACAATTGCCAAGTTTTCTTTTCTGATTGCAACTTTTAGTGGTGAGTCGTAATTTTCGTCTAATTCATTGATATCTGCACCAGATGCTACCAGCGTTTTTACTTGAGCCAGATTCTTGGATTGAATCGCTTGGATCAATGGGGATGTTTCCTGAGCAAATCCAGAGAATACGAATAGAAAAAGAAATGGAAGTATAAATCGTTTCATATTGACAGGTTGATTTTACAATTAGTGACTAATGTTGAATCACTACTGGTGCTGTGAATCCTTTGTTGTTGACTGAAAATCGGACAAAATAAGTGCCAGAGGGAACATCTGAAGTACTAACGGTGCCTATTTCTACAGTTTTGATAATCTTTCCGGAGGCATCAATCAATTGACAATTTTCGTATTCTTCGAATTGATCAATTTTGAAATAATCATTTGCTGGATTTGGAAAAATAGTCATGAGCGCTTGATCACTGTGGATCGATTGTGTTGAAGTAGTTCCTGTTGAAACACTCGTTTTATTCAGGAAAATATTAAGTGTTCCAGTTCGAACATCTCCCCAAATTGAGTAAATGGTATCGCCGATGAACTGGACATTCATGAAATCATTTCCGTTTCCTTCGAGAACTACATCGTGCGCTGCTTGCTGTGAAGATATCGGGAAGTTGGGCTCAAAGTTGATGGAATCCTTGTATCGAATTGCTCCATAGATCTCCGTTTCTGTTTGGTATCCACTTGTGGATCCATTTCTACGATCTCTCCAGCAAATTGCCAAGTCACCGTTCTCATTAAAATCGGCCCACATAAGATCTTGGAGTTTTCCATTTCCACTAGCATCATCGTTTATTCGAATAGGCGTTGTCCAATTGATGGCATCATATGTTTCCATGAAATAAACATCGGCATCGCCATTTTCTTGTGCTAAAAGTAATAAGCCAAGATGGCTGGGTTCAGAGTAATCACACAACATTTTCCCTCCTTTTTTTGCGAAAGGATCAGTTGTTCCAGGGATCAATATGGTGTAAGCATTGGTGTGATCGATATCTACCCCAAGCGTAGTGGAAGATGCAAGGTAAATATGAGCAAATGGGCTTTGTGATGTTTCGTAACTTGGATAAGATGCATAAAACGTTCCGTTTGGGCCAACGAGGGGAGAGGTTGCAGCTTGACTAATCGCTCCAACATAGTAGTCTGTCGTATCGACTAATCGAGGGTTAGAAAAATTTGCTCCACCATCTGAACTCACAACGAGGTACGAATGATATGGAGGAATTACAATTGAAGGTTGATTTGCATTGATCGTAGTAATGTAAAGTGCTCCGTTATTTGGTCCTGTTGAATTATCAATGGCTATCCACGGTCGGTCAATGCATAATTTATCAGGACAATCAGCTATTGATACTGCACTCACGGCGTTTCCCCATGTGACACCATTGTCTATAGACTTTCGGACAATGACGTCGCCCTGTGTGAAAGTTTGGTTTTCGTAATCGACATAACACATGAATAGATTGCCATTCGAATCATATTCCAAAGAAACATCTGCGGCAGAAGTAGCACCTGTGATGTGTGGGATTTCATTTACTGCGGACCATGTGGAACCTCCATCATCCGAATATTTTGTTTTGATAATAATGCCTTGCCCAACCTTGAATCCCATCCATGCAGCGACCAAGTGCTGTTGGTTATTTGGGTCAATTGCTAAATAGGGTTCACCTTCAAATACAGAAGCATTTGAAATATTTGTGTTTTGTGAATTTCCAAAGACCGAAATAGCTAAAAGGAAGTAGAGGATGATGTAGTAGGGTTTCATCGGATGTGATTTTAATGCAATTTAGGTAAAATCAACAAAGAAGGTATTGGGGAAAGTAAAAACCCCTTCTTCAATAGTGAGGAGGGGGTTCCTGAGTGAAGAGTAGTAGTAAACTTTATTGTGTGATTTGAATAGTATTCGTCTTAGAAATTTACTGCTTGTATTGTTTTTGTTCCTTGTCCAGCTGATCCTCCATTTCCCCAAGGTCCGTGATTAGCATCTTGACCAAAAGAGCACAAGAAACATGTTCCGTGTACACCACCAGATCCTCCGTTTCCGCCATCAACGTTGTAGGTTGTTTTGATGTTTTTGGCTGGAGGGTCAATAAGAAAGGTAACTAATCACGGTTACAAGCATAAAAAACAATCATTTCATCAGTAATGTAGATGCAATCGATATTGCTTTTAACAAAAGCACAGACAAAGTCCGACCCTCCATAACTGTAAGGATTGTATTTCGTGTTGACGGTCCTCTGCTTCCCGACGGATAGTAATCACTTTGCCTTGATCATCCTTAATAATTCGGATGCCCTGACTGCCATTCTTTCGAATGTATCTTCCGTCAACATCATAATAAGTGTATGTGCCCGTTTCCCATTTAGCCGCTATTGCCAATTGGCTTTCGGTAGTGGTTATTATTGGAATTGTATCACCAGTATTTGCTTTGTCCCTTATCTTTTTTTTGCGGCCTCCAATTTCGCTTCCATTTTTTCTCTAAGCGATTGTGCTTGAGTTAAACTTGGAGAACCAATTAATAAAAGGAGGGTGACCAGAATTGCTTGATATTTCGTCTTGATAAATTTCTGTTTGAACAAGGTTATTTCAAGCAGTGAAAATCGTTCATGGACTTTGTGAAATGGTATTTGGACTTTGTGAATTCACTTTTTAATCACAAATTCATTCATGAACTCTGTCATTTTGGTTTGTGATAGTTTCGCAATGATAGAATTGCTCAGATAGATGTCACCTGTTTTCTTCTTAAATTCAGTTACATGAATCATGTTAACGATCCAGGACTTTTGCGATCTGAAAAATGTAGTTTCTTTCGGAAGGGTGTCTTCAAAGTACTTGAGTGTTTTACTAACAACGAATTCTTCACCAGAAGTAAGAAAAATCATCGAATAACTTCCTTGACCTTGGATACAGATAATTTCATTTAGCGTAAGAACACGATTTGATCCAACTTCAGGAATGACGATTTTGTGAAACTCTTGAGTGTTCAATGATTCAATCAATGTGTCATATTCGACCATCGATCTACGTGTTCCAACTGAGTCGACAATTCTTTTCAGTGTTTGATTTAATCGATCTCTATTGATTGGTTTAACGATGTAATCGAGTGCGCATAGTTCGAATGCCTTTAACGCATACTTGTCATAAGCAGTTACAAAAACGATTTCGAAATCAATAGTGTCAAAAAAATTGACGATTTCATAACCAGCGTAATTTGGCATTTCGATGTCTAGAAAGACGACATCAGGTTTGTGTGTTTTTATACTAGCGACTGCTTCGATCAGATTCGGGCAACAAGCCACGATTTCAATAGGATGTTTTGAAATACTAATAAGTGTTTGAAGTACCTCTCGAGCATCTGGTTCATCATCGACAATTATAGCTTTGGTCAATTTCATAGAGTAAAATTAGTGCTAAAATAAAGCGAGGTGAAAAAAATGAGTGAAATGACCAATTGAATTTGTGAAATTAGTAATCATGCCTGAAAGGAAAGTTTACAATGACTTTTGTTCCAGTAGGATTACCTGAATCGTCGAATAGATCCTCTATATTATACACATATACTTGATTGTTCTGTTTGCTCAATAGCTGTAACCTGTGGTTGGTAGCGTTCAGCGAGAATGATTTATAAGCTGATTGTTGCCGCTGTTTAATCTTTAAGGCTTCGGAGCGACCAATACCATTATCTATTATGGTGCATGTTGCTTGGCCGTTGGTACAATTAAAGATCACGTCCAAGTGCTTTTTACCCGTTTTGTGAAGTAGACCATGATGGATTGCATTCTCTAGAAATGGCTGATTTAAAAGAGAGGGAATTTGTATTGAATCATTACCAAGTGAGGTTATGGAGTAGGAGAATTCTTCTTTCATTCGCAGCGATTCAAGTTGCAGGTATATTTCAAGAAAGTCCATTTCATCTTTGAGCGGAATAAACTCTTGTTCCGAAAAATGAAGTGTTTTCCTTACTAGATCTGAAAACATGACAATATAATCATATGATTTTTCCACATCCTTTCTCAATACAAGCGCTTGAATAGAGTTGAGTGAGTTAAAAATGAAGTGTGGATTCATTTGAGAACGAATTGCTTTTAACTGAGAGTCGGCCACCTCGGTTAATAGTTTCTGCTCTTGCAATTCCCTATTTCGGGCTCGCTTTATTCGGCTCATTTGTATAAAAAATAGAGCCGATATGATAAAACAGATAAACACAATACAAAGTAGAATGAACCACCATCTCAACCAAAAAGGCTGGGCGATGGTGAAGTTATACTCAATGGTTTTGCTTTCTTGATCTCTAAATTTTGCTTTAAGTGAGAAGTTATAATCTCCCGGCGGTAGAAAAGGAAACTCGATGGAGTTAACGGATGTTTCGAGGATTTTCCAATCATCCGAAACTCCTTCCAGTTTATACCAAATCCACGTTTCTCCTTTGGTTTCGATATCTCGATAATCGAAGAATATTTCGAGTGCATTTTGATCGTGAGAAAAAATACCGAACTGATTCAGACTAATCTTGTTTTTGTTTATTAGCAAGGAATCCAGATATATTTCACCAATGTTCACTTTACCTCTTGCGTTTAAACTACTTAAGTCAACAGAATAATAACCTTCCTTATCTAGCAGCCAAATTTTATCCTTACTTAGTGAGAAGTTGATCACGCGATCTGCCATTAAGCCTTCGTTGGCTCCAATCTCTTTGAATTTACGTAACTCTAAATCGTAAAGTTGAAGACCGCTATCACCTAAAACAAAGAGGAGGTTGGCCTTTAATTTGAGTTTAATGATTGTGTTAGAAAGTAATCCATCTTTACGCGTCAATTGTTTATCGAACTTTCCAGATGTATAGAAAAGCAGTCCATCTTTTTCCGTAGCAACGATTAATTCATTTTTGTAAACTTCTAAATCATTTCCAAGGAATGATTTCCCTCGAAATAAAAGAAGTTTTGAATCTTCTGTCTTCCAGTTTTTAGAGTATGTTCCAAAATTACTGGTGTAATATAGGTTTCTTTCTTTTGGGATGTAGTGTACTGAACTGCATCTTGTTAGTGTGGAGTGAGCGTATACCTTTTTTAATTCTTTATGGATGAACTCGGGAGGGATAAGTTCATGTACGTCTTTGAATAACAGATAAACCGAGTTACCATTCGTCCAAATAACATGGCTAGAGTCTACCTCAACTAGGTCTTTAGTTGCTCCAAAGTATAGTTGAATGGAAGGGTATTCGGTGAGAAGATTGCTGAGCTTGACACCTTCTAAGAAGTAATCGTGCTCTAGGTAGAAGAGTTCGTCAATGTTAACTTTTCTTTTGTAATACAGCTGAGGGCCATTGTTATTCTTGAAAATTTCACCTTTTCGTGTGGATAAATATACTTCGTTATTAGACGACGAAACAATCCCTGAATAAGGGAAATCGCTAATATTTTTTCTGTCACGCCAATTTTGAACAACCATTATTCCTTCTTTGAACGTTCCTAGAAAAAGTGTTTGTTGAGCATTTTGGGTGATAGACGAGATAAATCGATCTTTGAAGCACGTTTTTAATTCATGAATGGAATCATTTCGATATTCAAGAAAACGGATTCCACTGCCAATGTTAAGTTGAAACAAGTTGTTACCTGAAGAATAAGATTTGTGAGTAGAAGTTGTCCAATCCAAATGTTGGGCTACTTCTAGATTGTTGTTCAAGTTATACACGACGTCATCTAACTTCATATAAGGAATTCCTCCCAGAGAAAAGAGGTGTTTACCTTTACTTTGATAAGGTGTTTTCTGAAGCCTTAGACGCCCTTTCGAATAGATCATACAATAATAATCATCGTTAAGAGAAAAGTATATATCACCGTTGTCAAATTGATTGGCTCCGTAAATGTATGTCTTTGAAATTGAGTTGTTTATTTTCGGTTTTGTGGCAGAGTACAATACGGTTTTTTTTCTTTCAGAATCGATTTTATGAATGAAACTGGACGAACAAGTTATTATGTTGTTTTCCTTGTCGAAGAAAAAGAGAAAATTACGTGTTATATCCTTAGTTGGATATTGATAATACAGCGAAAGTTTGTCTCCTTCTAGTTTAAAAATCTGACCGTTTAGATTACAGCAAAAAATAGTTCCCTTTTTATCTTTAGTTAATTGAAAAAATGAGTTACCGATCTGCTCGTTAACTTTTGGTAATAATCTAAACTTGTTCTGTGTGTATTTGTAAAGCCCTCGATCCGTTCCGGCGTATAAGATATCCGTTTCATCATCATACAGAAGTGTATAGATATCGAGGTTTGCAAGTTCATCTTCCCCAATTGTGAAGTAAGAAGGGTCTTGAGCTGAAACAGAAAAACAGAAACAAAGGAAAATTAATAAGGCGAAGTGTCTAGAGGTCATATGAAGTGCTAAAAATAGTCAAATTCATAACTTGATCGGGATGAGACAGTTTTTGGAAAGTAATTTAGCTGTGTTATTACTTCCGTAAGGGCAAGAGTTTCCAATAAGAGACACATCTCCAAACCCATTCTAATGGACCGAATTTAAAGTGTTGTAACCAATACCAACTTAGAGGAATCTGGCAGGCGAAAACAACAAGAACAATGAGAATGCACTCAGCTGGACTGAAGGTTTCGTAATACCCAAATGTTCGCATGATCAAGTAGCCAATAATACTTTGGAGAATGTAATTGGTAAAGGCCATTCGCCCAACATATTGCAGCGGAGAAAGTAGCTTCTTTCCTAAATTACTACGTAAGAGATAAACGATCATCCATAAATAGCCAAATGAGATCATTATTTCTGAAAAGAAGTAAAGCGTCCATAATCCAAAAGAGAGTAAGCTTCCATGTTCAATTTTGAACGAGGGAAGAAGCCAGTAGATTAATGTAAATCGATAAACAAGAAAGACAATTAGCGTTATTAGAAAGGGAAATCGAATCTTGCGTGCAAATGATTCTATCCTGTCAACGATTCCTTTTTTGACAACGTAGAGTCCAAGAATTGACATGGTGAGCGCGATCGGAATAATGAGAGAAATAAGGAATGGAACCATAAAACTGTATTCCACAAGGCGCAATTTAATCCCTGAGTAATAACTTCCGTTCAATTTCAGGTCAACAATATTTTCTCTTGTCAAATTCGAAAGTGCTGAAGCTGGATTTACAGAGAAAAAGTCACAACTGTATTGATAGATTTCATCGAAGTATGGGAAAAAGAAGAGCACGATTGCTGATAGCAGAATTACACGCGGAGTTGCACGATACATGATCATTAATACAAATCCAAACAAGGCGTACAAGTGCAAAATATCTCCTGACCAGATAAAGAGTATATGAGCAATTCCAAAAAAAAATAAGGCAAAAAATCGGCGAAGTAAAAATGGGGTAGAACTGACTTTCTTGGCTTTTAAACTGCGAATTTGTAAAGCCACTCCTATTCCAAAGAGAAAGGAGAAGATTGGAAAGAACTTGCTAAAAAAGAACATTTCCAAAAACCAATAAGCTTTTTCATTAACCCAGCTTGCCTTTTCAATTAACCAATCCTGTCGATAGACAAACGAGACATTCATCACCAAAATATTGACCATGAAAATCCCAAGAATAGCAAAGCCTCGAAAGATATCAAGGTGAAGAATACGATTGGTTGATGGGGAGGGTGAAAAGTCTGACTTAGAATTGATTTGATTGTGTGGTTTTGCCATTTCTACTGCATGAATGCATACATCAAAATATTTGCTCCCATTTTTAAGGCTTCCTGACGTTTGTTTTCTGAATCACCGTGTACTTCTTGATCTTCCCATCCGTCGCTTAAGTCAGTTTCGTATGTATACAAACAAACGATTCTACCGTCTACGATAATCGCGAATGCTTGGGCGCGCTTTCCAGAATGTTCATGGATTTTTGGCAAGCCATTGAAGTCGTACTTCTGATGAAAAATGTCGTGATCGAATGGGATTTCAACCAAGTCATTGTTCGGAAAGACTTTCTTCAATTCAACGCGAATGAATTCATCCATTCCGAAGTTATCATCGATGTGCAGAAATCCTCCTCCAGCGAGATATGTTCTTAAGTTTTCAGCTTCTTGACTCGAGAATACCACATTTCCATGCCCTGTCATGTGAACATATGGGTAGAGGAACAAATCGGGACTCCCAACTTCTACGTAAGGTGTTTCTTTCGCGATTGATGTTCCTAAATTTTTATTGCAGAATGAAACCAGGTTGTTCAGAGCAGTTGGATTCGCGTAGTAATCGCCACCACCGCCGTACTTCAAAAAGGCAAGTTGAACACTCTGTCCGAATGAGAAGCTTGCACTGAATAACAAGAAAACAAGAAAAAGTCGTTTCATACAATTTGGTTGTCAAGTGTTTTGCTAAAATACATGTTTTCTAATCACTGACTTTTGAATTGTGAGAATTTCTTACCTTGAAGATCTACACCTTAAATTCACTGAATTATGAAAACGATCAAGTTTAATATTTTCGCGGGTGCATTTATTTTTGCTGCCGCCATTTTCACGTTTACTTCCTGTTCTGTTACTGAGGCCATTGAAACTGTTAACGAAACGGTTGAAGAAGTTATCTCTGATGATGTTATTTCACCACTTCAACGGATTTATCAATGTAGCTTGGACGCGAGAGGTAATGTTGTCGTATCTCCAATAACTGATGGAACTATAGCAAATAAGAATGTACATGTTATCACCCACGGTTGGGCTCCAGGTTACCGCAGTGCAGTCAACGAATATTATACGAATACAGGTAAGACCCTACTGGCATGGCAATCGGAAGCAATTTCAGGAGGAGAACGATTTTTTGTAGGCTCATTTTTTCCACTAGCCAAATCTATTTTAAAGGCGGATCGAGGATCTGCAGTTCTTGTGTTTAGCTGGATCGATATTTCTGCTAGTGATGTTAGTTTTCTTAAATTTCTCGAAGGAGAGGATTATGATCAGTTTTGCGCTGTCGAAAAACAGACTCGGGCAGTTGGTATGATGCTAATGGAAGCTGTTGATGCTGCACTAACTCCACATGTACCGCATGAATTACATTTATTGGGACATAGTTTTGGTACAAAGGTGGTTTCATACGGCGGAATTTTCCTTAAGAGAAAAAACTATTTGAATAAAATTCACATAACCTTGTTTGATTCGCCAGAGAAGGCACCAGCAGATTGTGGTGATAACAAGTTGTGTGAAATCCTTCCTAGTTTTAGTCCAGATAGAGATAAGTACTTCGTGGATAATTATATATCGTATTGGGACGAGTGCTTTTCCGATTGTCATGATACCGGTAATGAATTACATTTGGTAGTCGATGCGACAATTATACCTTATGGTACTTTTCCTCTTAGGGATTCTTGTACGTATATGCAATATCAAAACTGCGCGAGTTGTAAGCATTCTGCAGGTGTTAACTGGTATACAGCGGCAACAAATGATCCTTCTCATGAAAGTGGATTGTGGTGGTCTCCACTGATGGGGAATTTAATAAAGACGGGTGGTCTCCAGCGCTACTATCTTAAACCTAGTTCGGAACAAACAAAAATACATTCAATTCCAGGTTGCGGACAGAATGAAATTGTAACCTGTCTTCCTGTCCCTCTTGAGGAAGAGGAAAAATAAGGTTTTACTTTTTGGAAGAGTCTATTTTAAGTTGAGCACAAACACATGCATATAACGCAGCTGTTTCTGTTCGTAATCGATTTTCTCCTAGCGTAATGGTTCGATAGCCATTTTTTTGAGCTAGTTCGATTTCGCTAGGGGTGAAGTCTCCTTCTGGACCGATTAAAATTGGACAATTCGTTGTTTCGAATGATTCTAGAATTGTTGATTTCTCTCCTTCGTAGCAGTGTGCGATTAATCCATTCGGGTATTTTTGAATGAATTCAGAAATAGAAATAAGCTCGTTGATTTTTGGCAAGAATCTGCGTTGCGATTGCTTCATGGCAGAAATAACCTTCTTTTCTATTCGTTCGGGCTTCATTTTAACCCGTTCAGCGTTTTTTCCAGAGACAAATGAAATTTCAGTAATTCCAATTTCAGTCGCTTTTTCCACAAACCATTCTATTCGGTCCATCAACTTCGTTGGGCCGAGTGCAATGTGCAATTGGTGTTTTAGTGGTTTGCTCTGTTCAGATTTCAGAATAGAAACTGTACATCTCTTGGGGTGCGCGATTGCTATTTCCGTTTCGAAATAACCGCCTTTTCCATTTACGATGGCCAATTGATCTCCTTCGGTCATCCGAAGAACACGAACAATGTGCTTCGATTCTTCTTCAGAAAGTTGGTGTGTTTCTGCATCGAGCTTGATATGTGAATCGTAGAATAAACGCATCAGTGCATCAGGCGAAAAATGAGTTCTTTCATCAATTGTCCATGCGTGAACGATGCATTTCCAACTCCTTTGGATTTCAAATCATACTCATGTAAAACCGCAATGTTCGCGGCAATCTTTTTCGGATTGTAAATTTTAGAGGAGTTCACTAATTCTCCAGCAACAAATGGATGAACTTTCAATGACGATGCCACTGAGTCTTTCGATTTATTCTGTAAGAAATGAATTCGCATCAATCGAGAATAGTGATTGAACAAATTTGAAATCACCACAATGATCGAAGTTGCTTTTGGATTGTGATCAAAATAATCCACAATTCGATTCGCTTTTTCAACGTTTCGAGCTCCAACGGCATTGATTAATTCAAAGACATTGTAATCTTTTGAAATTCCAATATTTTCTTCAATATGGACTTCATTGATCGTCGTTCCTTTTTCGACTAGAATTCCGAGTTTATCGATTTCATTTACAATTCGACTCAAGTCATTTCCAAGGAATTCAGCGAGCAACATAGATGCCTTTGGGGAAATACTGTATCCTTTTGAAATCACATGTGTCTTGATCCAATCCGGTAATCGGTATTCTTTGATCTTCTCAGATTTGAAAACCAAGCCGTTTTTAGCCGCAGCTTTTATCGACTTCTTTCGAGAATCGTAGTTCTTGTATTTATGGTTGATGACAAATATCGTCTGGTCATTTGGCGCTTCGAAATAAGAGATCAAATCTTCGATTCCCTTAAAATCTTGCGCTTCTTTCAAAATAACTAAACGGCGTTCTGCCATCATTGGATAACCTTTCGCGTCTGAAATTAACGTCAAGGCATCCGCTTCTTTCCCATATTTTATGGTCTGGTTGAAATCGCGTTCATGGTCTTCAAGCGCGTGTTTTACCAATGCATTCGTGATCATATCCATGAAGAGAGGTTCCTCTCCATGTAGGAAGTAGATTTTTTCAAACTTCCCGTTTTCAATATTACTTATGATCTGCTTGTGGTCCATTTATGCTTTGTGTGTAGACCAGATTTGTACCAATTCAGTTAATGTTGCAACCGCTTTCTCCATGTCCTGAATACTAACGTATTCGTGGCGTGAATGAATGGCCATTTCTCCAGTAAATATATTTGGACAAGGCAATCCCATGAATGAAAGACGTGAACCATCAGTTCCTCCACGGATGATCGTTGGAAGTGGCTCAACTCCTGCTTTTTCCATTGCAGTAACTGCGTAATCTGAAACAAAAGGAACACCTTTCAAAATTTCCTTCATATTTCGATATTGCTCCTTCACTTCGAATTCATATGTAACACCTTCGTATTGATCAACAACAGACTTTACAATTCCTTCTAATCGATCTTCGTATTCTGCCAGCTTCGCTGTGATGTGATCTCGAATGATGAATCCCATTGTTGTTTGTTCCAGTCCTCCATTGAATGAATAAGGATGAACAAAACCTTCACGGTGTTCTGTCGTTTCTGGTGACCAACTATCTTTCGGCAATTGTTCAATAATTTCCGCTGCAACTTTTACAGAGTGCACCATTTTTCCTTTGGCGTAGCCAGGGTGAGCACTTATTCCATTGATCGTAATCGTAACTCCATCCGCTGAAAAGCTCTCATCTTCCAATGAACCAAGAACTCCACCGTCAAGTGTGTATCCGAAATCAGCGTTCAGTTTTTCCATGTCGAGGTGATCAACACCACGTCCAACTTCTTCATCCGGCGTAAACAACACACGAATAGTAGGATGAGGAATCTCAGGATTGTTCATGATGTGATGAGCAAAATCCATGATGATCGCAATTCCTGCTTTATCATCTGCACCGAGCAATGTATGTCCACTTGCAGTGATCAAATCATCGCCAATTTTCTTCTTTAAGTATGGATGTTTCTCAACTGTAATCACCTGAGAAGTATCGTCCGGCAAAGTAATTGGATTTCCATCGTAATTTCTATGTACAATTGGCTTCACGTCTTTCCCTGTCACATCTGGAGCTGTGTCCATGTGCGAACAAAAACAGATTGTTGGAAGGTCTGAATTTGAAGTATTGTTTGGAATTGTACCAAAAACATATCCCCATTCGTCCATTTCAGCATCAGCAATACCCATTTCTTTGAGTTCAATCACCAATTCTCTTCCTAGATTTTTCTGAATTTCAGAAGAAGGGAAACTCGTTGAATCTGGATCAGCTGTTGTATCGATTTCCGCGTATTTAATGAAACGCTTTTCTACTGTGGACGAATAATTATTCATTGCAAAATTGTTTGATTCAAAAGTACACATTTCGGCACAAAAAAAAGGGAGTCATCCAAATGGAGATACCAAGAAAGAAAGGTTTTGTTTAGAATTTGGGTCCAACCCTTCGGGTCGGGTTATTCGCTATATTCCTGCATCCCTTAGCTAAGGGATCGTCAGGAGATACCGCTGCTACCCCTTGCACGAATTTCACTTCGGATGAATCAACATAAATATCAATTCATCATTCTTTCCTTTGCGTCTTCGCGCCCTTTGTGTTAAAAAAAAGACAGCATCAAGTTCACAAAGAGACTTACTAAGAACTTAGATACAATCCCCTTATTGTTAAATGTAGGCACAAAAAAAAGGGAATTCCGATAACTATCGGAATTCCCTTCAATATAAAATATGTTCGTTTGAATCTAGAATACTTCGGCAGCGCTAAAGTGGAATGCACCTTCAAGAGCAGCGTTTTCATCAGAATCAGAACCGTGAACTGCGTTGCGTCCAATAGACTCAGCATACAATTTACGAATCGTCCCTTCAGCAGCATCAGCAGGGTTTGTTGCCCCAATCAATGTACGGAAATCTTCAACAGCATTGTCTTTTTCCAAAATCGCTGCAACGATAGGTCCAGAAGTCATGTATTCAACTAATTCTCCGTAAAACGGACGTTCAGCATGAACTGCATAAAATTCTTTTGCTTGCGCATCAGTAAGTTGAGTAAGTTTAAGAGCTTTGATACTAAATCCAGCTCCGATAATCATATCGATGATTTTTCCCATGTGATCATTCTCGATCGCATCAGGCTTCAACATTGTAAACGTTCTATTTGTTGCCATTTTCTTTTGTTTTGACTTTTTTTCGGTGCAAAGGTAAGTATTCGATGCTAAGCAGAGAGTTGTGAAGACGGAATTCTTGTTAAATACGCGAATTCAATAATTACTATGAAGGAAGTAAGAAGTATTTCAGTGAGATAGATCTAGTTTTGGCTGCATTTTATGCGACGAGTTTCACTTAGTTTATTACTGCTATGTGGCTTCGCTAGTTTTCTTCAGTAAAACGACTTCGTCGTTCTGTTTTAGTTGATCTTAACTTAGTAGTGGTGGAAGTAATCCTTGAAATCCAACGAGATAACTACACGAATATTGGTGTAATGGGCTTCATTATTGGGGTCTTGGAGATGATGATCCTTAATGTTGTTCTCGGTCAACTATTTTTTAACAAATATTTAGTGTTAATTTTTAGATAAACACTTGTTGGATTACTTTTTAGTCGTACCTTTGATGTATCCATAACAATGGTTAGTTTTCTTGTTTTGGGTTTTATAGTTTTAGCATGGTTTAGCAGAAAGAGGAACAAATTTCAAGAAAATATGTTCCTCTTTTTGATTTATAACATTTACTCGTACTTTAGAGAAAACTTTAAACTACACGTATGAAAGCTACCGCCGCCATTTGCATTTTCCTTCTATTATTTTCATTTGATTTTCATGCACAAACACAGGGTATTGCCTATCCCGCTGTTGGAAAAGGAGTAGCAACTACTTTTGTTACGGATTACCATTCGCTTGGAATCAACTCTTCTGCCTTAGGATGGGGAAACGAATACGATAAGAAATTTACAACCGGAAGTACAGAATTTAACTTGGGCTTTTATTCTGATTCTTTGAATTCAGATAAATTAAAGAAATTATTCAAGGCGATTCGTCAAAATGGAGATGACCCTGTAGCAGATTCTTTGGCTTGGCAAGAGCAGAGACAATATGCAGTTGATTACATGAATTCGGGTGTTACCATGGATTTTAACTTCAACTGGCTTGGATTTTCATTTCAATCTGAGAAATTAGGAGGAATAGCATTCAATATTTCAGAAAACTATAATTGGTATTCACGCTTGAATGAAAATACTACGGATTTAGTATTCAACGGGCGTTTGGCGAACTATTTCGATTCATTGACGGTAGTTTTCGGAATAGATACCTCTCAGATAGCGAACACTGGAACACTTTCTAATGATACGCTTGCTGCTGTCATTAGTGGTTCAGCGAATAACCCGCTTAGTTTAAGTCAGTTTTTAGACGGTACTGAAATTCGTTTCTCTTGGAATCGTCATTACAATTTTGGATACGGAAGAAAGATTTTTGGGAACGATTCAACATTTGCCTTGTACGGAGGAATCGGAGGACGTTATATCCAATCGATGGCCATGTTCAATGTTCAGTCTGATGGGAATAAGTTCTATGTTTATTCATCCTTCAATCCAAATTATGACATTAATTATGGATCAGTAGCGAATACGAATCCTTCTAGTTTCGGACAGTCAGGGACTTTACCAAAACCCGTTGGAAGTGGATATGGAGTTGACCTTTCAGTAAGTGCTATCTTTTTCGGTAAGATAAAAGTTGCTGCAGCTGTAAATAATATTGGATCTGTTACCTATACGCGGAATGTRTAYAGTGTGAGTGAYTCGYTTTCGCTTGTTRGTGAAATGGACTTAGCTGGTTTAGGAAGCGCGGATTTAACCAAYTCAATMTATAATTTATTGGAAGATGGTGGRGTMTTTAATCTTGTTGGTGAAGAAGAGTAYACCTTGAARAATGCMGCAACGTACCGTTTAGGAGCTAGTATCGAACTTGGAAAACGAATTCGMTTAGGAATGGAYATCGTGGGACCRTTTGATARAGARAAYCCAGGAAGTCTTCAAAGTCCAGTATTCTCGTTTGGTGGAGATATTAAACCTGTGAAATGGTTGCGATTGAGCATGGGATATTTAGGTGGAGGAATCTACAAGCACAACATGCCTGTTGGAATTAATTTCATCTTGGGAGGTGGAACATATGAGTTCGGTATTTCTTCTCGTGATGCATTGACGTTCTTCTTGGATGATTCGAACAGTATTTCAAGTGCATTTGGATTTGCTAGAGTTAGATTTTAGCAGAGACAGGTTATGAAGTACTTTATATTGGTTTGCGCAATTCTTTGCGCTGGATTATCATTCTCACAATCGAAGAAAAAACAAATAGAGAATCTTAATCGACAAATGGACTCATTGGAATTGTTAGTTTCCTCTTATTCAGAAATGCTTGATTCTTGTTCTGAAAATTCAACTGTACAAGTAAAGGCAGTTGAACAGTTGAATCGTGAGAACAAATTACTCCGAGAAATAATGAAGGGGTATATCAAAACCATCGATGAACTGAACACACGTTTGGTTGAAGGTCAGATGACCCCACCTCAAGATCGGGTTGAGAGCGGTCTTCAGTCTCCAAGGGAAGTTTCTAAGTCGAAAATAACTGTTGCAGATGAAGATGTTCCTTTGTTTTTCCGTAATGGTTCAGAGGCAGCTGGATTAAGAGGGGAGGATTTAGAAAGAAGAAAAGTTGCACGTAGTTATGATTCTTATCCAAGTAATGATAAAAGAATTCAAATTACCAAGGTTGATTTGTTAAACGTCGAAATAGATGAAGATGCTAAGATTTATTATAAATTGAGAATAGATGCCGAGGGAAATGTAATTGGATTTACAAATTATGAGTCAAAAACAACAACGACTAATCATTTTCTC
>NVXP01000032.1 GCA_002733985.1 Fluviicola sp.
TGGTACTGCCCTTTTGAGGGTGGGAGAGTAAGTCGACGCCACTTTTAACAAACCTCAATTACTTCGGTAGTTGGGGTTTTGTTTTTATAATACCCTGACGATTCTTACGAATGTCAGGGTTTTTTTATGCACTAAAGTTTTTTCTTATGGATACTAACGATACACCCTAATGGATAAGTGTAGGGTCAATTACTAAAGAGTAAACGACCTGCACAATCTAAACCCTCAAAGAACATTCCTCTCAATCAGTTATTGATCTCTTCTAGATGATACGGTTAAAGAGATCTAATTAGTCTATTAAAGCAGCTATCGTAACACACTTTCGTTTTCCTTCTTAAGCATTTTACTCATTCTATTATCGTCATTCCAAACATCCAAACATCCAAACATCCAAACAAAAAAACGCCCCACAAAAGTGAGGCGGTTGTCAGAATCTCGTTATTGAAAAGAGCTTATCTCTCTCCTTTCAACTCAATTACATTGTTCAATTGCAAATATTCTTCAGTTGTATAAATAGCAGCAATCTTAACTTTACTATTTTTTCCAATCACAAATTCACTCAAACCAACATGTGATTTATTATTTATGTTCCAATCGTATGTATATCCTAAGGCAGTCCATGGATATTGATCATACAAATCGCAAGGGTAGTATCGATCAATTCTGCTCGAATTCACCCAAGCCTTATATGTTGAATCAACGTTCTCCGGAAAACAAACATCACATTGAGTATCTGTAATTTCATTGTCAGGACAAGGTCTAAACAAATCATCTGTCTTCACCCAAAACTCAACGAAATAATTGTACTGCGAATTCGGTGGAAGACCTAACAATTCTTTTAAACGACGGTCGGCATCAGTGTACTTCTCAGTTTTCATGCGTTGTAAAAGTTGAGGAGCCGCTGACACCCAAATTGGCCATCCTCCAACTGGATAAAAGGTAGAATCAGGACTTAAGTATGGACGGTAATAGGAGTCATCACCTTTCCATGAAACCATTAATACATATTCATTACAATCAATTGTTTTCCAAATCAAATTTGGATTCTTTTTTGTTATTGGAATCAATTTGTCGTACGCATGATCTTCTTGCGGATACATTGCATCTTTAATTGCAGAACGATAAATAGTTGAATCACCACTCGAGGTGGATTGAGCGTTGGCAAACAAAGGTGCCAAACACAAGATTAAGATAATCTTTTTCATGATTTTTCAGATGTAGTTAGACGAACAAGATAGGAATATTCAAATGATTGAACCGATACTCAGCCTTAACTAAGGGTTCAATAATTCGTCCTATTCATTCTGAAAAATAAAGAAGCCCCCAAATAAATAATTGCTTATTTCATCCTTAAAAGGCCATATTTAAAAATGCACCAAAGAGCTCGGAATCCATCTCTCCATCCAATTTTCTTTCCTTCTTCATATGTTCTTCCATAATAGGAAATTCCAACTTCATAAATCCGAACATTGGGATAACGAGAAATCTTGGCTGTTACTTCTGGCTCAAATCCAAAGCGTTTCTCATTTAATCTCAGGGATTGAATCATTCCAGTATTGAATACTTTATAACAGGTTTCCATATCGGTTAAGTTAAGGTTCGTGCAAATATTGCTACATCGCGTCAATAACTTATTTCCAATGGTATGCCAGAAGAATAATACTCTGTGTGGATTACCGCCAATAAAGCGTGATCCATAGACGACATCCGCTTCCCCATCCACAATAGGACCTAGAAGAGCATTGTATTCCTTCGGATCATATTCTAAATCGGCATCTTGAATTATTAAGTAATCTCCTGTAGCTTGGGAAATTCCTGTATGCATTGCCGCCCCTTTTCCCATGTTTTTTTCATGTTCAAATAAAAGAATATTGAGATTCGTGTTTGCATCAATGTATTCTTCAAGTCTAACAGAGGTATTATCCGTAGAACAGTCGTTTATTACGATGATTTCTTTTTCGATATTGTTTCTGAGTTCAACAGATTTAATTTTGTCGAGAATAAGGTGAATTGTGGCCCCTTCATTATAGGCAGGGATGATGATTGATAGCTTTTTGCAATTGGTCATTTAATTCGATTAATGCGTTTGAATTTTTTTAGTACGATTTCCATTTTTATCCAACAGATATCCTATTCTATCGGGTTTATCATTTTCCCAATAAGTTTCAAGCTTATAGGAGTTGGGTTGTTCAATGATGAACTTTCCTTTCTTTTGACCTTTTACCCAAGTACCAGTGAAGGTTTTTTCATTGAAGTCATGGAAAACTCCTGGGCCATGTAAAGTGTCATTCCTCCACGTTCCCGTTTGCTTTCTGCCATTTCTAAAAGTATACACTCCTTTTCCATTTCTCAATCCATTCTTATATTCCCCCTTATATCCAAAATTTGGATCATACTCGAATAACCAAACTGCGGTAGGAGAAGGGAGAGGATTCCCTTTGGCGTCTTTTCGATTGATGACACCTAGAGATTTAATCATTTTGAATTGTTGAGTATCATGCTTTACCACAGGAAGTAAATATTTAAACGTTTGACTAAAACCCAAATTTTCAATAACGACGTGAGTAACACCATTCTCTTTGAGGTAGTTTAAGAATTCCTCTCTATTATGCGTAGATCTAAAAGCTAAGGTCGAATGCCCACTGCCGACATAAAATACACCAGGCTTTCGTGTACTAATAACGGCATCCTTTAGATTATTCTTTGTCCATTCAGACATAGCAAGATAATTGGCCCAATGTTTTGGATGAGTGGCCTCAGCTTTCTCATGAAGTTTGATAATTCCTTTCATTTGAGGAATGAACAACAATCCAAATGATAGAGCCAGATAAGGTGACGTTTGCAGTTTTTCTTTTCTTTGAAAGATTTTTTTAAGAATAAAAATAATCCCGAGTGCCGAGAAAAGCAATATTAGAGGGACCATTGGGAGAATGAATCGTATTCCAAACCAGACTTCAGGCCAAAGCATATATACAAGGAGATTACTGCCGAATATGAAAAGAAAAAGCCATCGGTATTTCTTTGAACTGATGATTCCAAGAAAGGTCAATAGAATAATCAAAATTCCCAAGAACCATTTATTACCCGAAGAAGGAGCCAATTCTCTTGTCTTCGAATCACGGTAAGTAATTTTTAAATTGGGAAAAATACTACTTGGAATTTCTTTAGAAACATAACGTACTGAATTCATTTTCATTCGATTCCCCCAATCGCCGGTTGCCATTTGTTTCGATTTCCCATCATAAGGATTGACACGAAATAAACTTTTGACATAGGAACTTCCTCCTAGTGAAGTACTCCTCATCTGCCATGGCAACAAAGCGAGTAATACGATTCCTAAAACAAGAACGCTACTGAGATATTTTTTTGAGAAAAGAATGAACAGAACCGAAGCTCCAAGCATTGTTACACCAATAGTCCTGATGTAAATTAGGCAGATGACCGTGGAAATAAAGAATATGATGTACGGACTTTTTACTTTATATCCTTGCTCATGCCATCTGATCAAAAAATACACAGAAAGAAGCTGAAACAACATGAACGAAGTTTCAGACATCATAATTGTCGAGTATTCAAGAATATGAGCGTTTAATAATACTAGAACACTCAAAACAATGCTCAATACTTGATGGTTTGTCAACTGTCTAGTAATTCGATAAAATACGAACGATGTTAGGAGCAAAAGTAGTCCATTAACAACCTTGAATGCAATGATACTACTAATACCAAATCGCATTAGGATACTCATAAAAAAAGGATAACCTGGAGGAAAGTGATTGGCAGGTTTCGGGATCGGCATATTACTAGAAACATACCCAGATCCATTTGCTAGTCCATCTGCTAAAATGAAATAATTGCAATTATCACCTCCAAGAAATAATTTAACGTCAAATATGTAGGGGAAAACGATGCTAAAAATGAAAAGAAGAATGCTGAAAGCAATAACGCTTTGTTTTGATGGAGTGAATTTCATATCAGGGAATTAAGTTCTTTAACTGACGGAGTTGTTAAACGTAAGTTTTACAATTGTAAGAAGCGATTCATTTGTAAGATGACTGTTTTTGAGAGTTTTATGATTGTCTATACTGTTCTAAATCTAGATGTTGGATGTATTCGAGTACGTTTTCGAATGGCAAAAAATCAAAATAAATCATGTCCTATTCAATTAGATACATAGGAAGAGCTATTCGCTGCATGACCAAAAAACACACCTCTAAATTATTATTCAGATATCGTCTGTTTTACCACCGAAGGCTCTTTCCTTTTGATGTCTAATTGTCACATTCGTCAGTGCAAAATGTTATTCTTTTGACGATCATAAAATATCGAACTGTTACTTTTACGCTTCTCCATCATTCCACCTTCGAACCCCTAAAACAAGAAGACCATGGCAGGAGGAAAAGAATCCCCAAGACAAAAAATGATCGGAATGATGTATTTAGTGCTAACTGCGCTACTCGCATTGAACGTATCAAAATCCATTCTCGATGCATTCGTAGCAATTGAAGAGAACATCCAGAAAGCGAATCTCACGGAATTATTTAGAGGAGATGAACGAAAGGATCAGATTCAAGAAGCGGCGCTTGATCTTTCCAATCCAATGCAAGCGAAAAAGGCAAAATTCCTACTTTCTGCAGTTGAGGAATTAGATCAAATCACACAAGAACGAATTCAGCTCATTGATAAAATGAAATTAAAAATTCTCGAGGAATGTGGTGAAGATCTTAATATCATCGGAACGAAAGAAGCGATTCTGATGGAAAAGAATTCCAAAGAAGGAAATCAGTTGAAACCTCTTCGAATGAACCTTGCAAATGTATCAGCTAAGGATAAATACGATGAACCGATGCGAATTCTGATAGGTCAAGACATTAAAAACCCAACAGGCGATGGTTTGAAGTTATGGAAATCAATCATATCCTATCGAAAGGAATTAACCGAACTAGTGGCTAGCTCACAATTGGGAGCAGGGGAAACACCTTCGTTCGATAAAGACTATTACTTCAAAGCTCCAGAAATCAACAAATTCAGTGAACAAAAGGACCTGAAAGCCAAAATTCAATCGGCAATTAAAAAATCGAACGTTCACCCAGAAGATCAAGCAATGATTACTGAAATTTATAGTTCATTAACCAAAGAGAAACGCAGCACCGTCAATGGAGTGAAAGATGTTCATTGGATTGGTAAGACCTTCGATCATGCACCATCTGTTGCTGCCCTAGCATCGTTATCCTCTTTGCAGCAAGACATTTTATCCGCCAGAGCAGATGCCCTGACTTTATTGAGATCACGTGTAATGGGATCTGAATTTTCCTTCAATACCATTTTTCCACTAGCTCGAGGTCCAGAAGTTGTCAACCAAGGTGAAGATTTCCAACTGGAGGTCATGATGGCAGTTTATGATAAAGACAAACAACCAGAAGTAACGATCGATGGTGGTGAAGTTGACGAGGTCAGAAATGGAATGGGAATCATACGACTGAAAGGCCAAGGAAACACCATGAATCTGACAGGGACAGTTTCAATTAAAAACAAATCCGGTATCAAGCGTACGATGAGATGGGAGAAAACAGTAACAGTAATGAAGCCCTCAGGATCAATCGAATTGCCTGAACTAAATGTCCTTTACCGAGGTTACGACAACAAAGTCAACGCAACGGCATCTGGATTTCCAACAACATCAATTTCAGGATCTGGGGCATCACTTTCACCAACTTCCGATGGGATGTACATCGCAAAACCTACTGGTAGTGGTCGGACAGCAAGTCTCACAGTGTCAGGTAGAACAGCAGACGGAAGAACAGTGGCTCTCAAAACTGTACAGTACCGCGTGTTAACTCTTCCTAAGCCAACAATGTTTTGGGGATCCGCAGAAGACGGGAGTAGAGCGAGTCGACGTGAGAAAAATCTATTTACGAAATATGGAAATGATGTCCCACTAAATGCGAAATTTATAATTAAAAGCTGGGAAATGTCTGTTCAAGGTGCCGTTAGTGCGAAAAAGGGAACGGGTCACAAACTCTCTGCTGATGCATTAAACTTGCTTCTAGCGGCCAGACCAGGTAGCATAGTTTCATATTTCTTGAAGGTTAAAGGACCAGACGGCGTAATTAGAAATGTCACCGGTACTTTCACCATTTAATCTCAATCATTAACCCGAAAGGAAACCTAACCCTTTCTCAAATGCCCATTCGGCCTTGGTCGAGTGGGCTTTTTCTTTTCTGGGCGTTCGAGCGGGCTTTTCGCTGTAGTCCAGATAGAAAAATCTGGAGCTGCCGCTATTATCCCTAACGCAAAAATACCAACCATGTTATCATCCAACTCTTCCAATCATCCAACCAATCCAAACCCCAAACCAAGTCAGTCTACTGTCTACTTAAATCCAACCAATCCAACTCTTCCAACTCTTCCAAAATCCAACCCTTCTAAAACCCAAACCACGTCAGTCTACTGTCTAATTAAATCCAACCATTCCAATAATCCAATAATCCAATAATCCAACAAATCCAACAAATCCAACAGTCCAACCATCTAACACTCCAACCCAATAACTTCGTACCTTTAAGTCGTGCAAAAACTCATGACGCTTTCAAAAAAAACAATAATCGGCCTTCTAGCCATCCTGTTCTTCTCGAATGTCACCTTTGCGTACACCCTTTTTATTTCCATATTTACCGAAGCCAACTTATTTAATTAGAAATTATGAAAACAATTTTATCAATACTTGTACTTTCTTTATTGACACTTTCATCAAATGCACAAGTCAATATTGAACTTAGAATTTATCACATGCTTGGAACACAGGCATTTCAAATGAGCACAACTGCTCAGAATAATATTGGACACGATTTTCAAGTAGAACGCTTACAATATTATGTTTCCAATTTTTCAATCATTCACGATGGAGGTGTGGAAACACCAATCAACGTCGATACAGTTGCGTTAATGAATGCCGCAGATGGTGTTTTTTCCACAATTGAATTAGGAAGTCATACAATTACATCTGTTGAAGGAGTAAAATTCTACATTGGAGTTCCTCAACCAACAAACAACGCGGATCCGTCACTTTATGGACCAGATCATCCTCTAGCACCTCAATCGCCTTCAATGCACTGGGGTTGGGCTTCTGGATACCGTTTTTTAGCCTATGAAGGAACTGGCGGAATGAACTTTTCACAGGTTTTTCAATTACACGGATTAGGAAATAACAATTATTTTCAAACATCTGTTGTAGCTACTGGACAAGTGATTAATGGGACACTCGTAATCGCACTAGATGCTGATTATGTTCGTGGAGTTGATGACATCAATGTATCCAACGGAGTAATTGCTCATGGTGTTGATCAAGAAGATCTAACTGCCTTGGAAAATTTCAGAGATTATGTTTTCTCTTCAAGTACACAAGATTTAACGACATCAATTAATGATCTAGAAGCAACTGCTTGGACGATTTACCCAAACCCAAGTGTTTCTGGTGTTAGTACGATCGAATATAATAGCCAACTGGCGATTGACGCAATTCGCGTGTCAAATCTTGCTGGGCAGGAAGTAGCTTTCGTAGAAACTTCGAATGGTTCTGCGCAAATCGAACTTGAAGAATCAGGTGTTTATTTTGTTACGCTTTTGAAGGATGGAAAAGCGCTTTCTACGAAGCGAATCGTTAAACAATAACGCCACATGAATAAATTTATTTTAGGTGTATTTACGCTCACATTAGGAGTATTCATCTACTCGTGTAAGAAGGATGTCAAGGGCATAATGGTTCAGTACAATAATGCGCCGTATCAATTGCAATTTATCAATTACACATTGCCGACACCAACACTTCCTGCGGATAATCCATTAACAGTCGAAAAAGTCATGCTCGGACGAATGTTGTTCTATAACAAGAACCTTTCTTCTGATGGAACAGTGAGTTGTGCTAGCTGCCACAATCAGAAAAATGCATTTTCCGATATCAATAAGTTTTCTATTGGGGTAAATGGAGCAACTGGAGATCGTCAGGCAATGGCAATTTTCAATATGGCTTGGCACGAAAACGAATTCTTTTGGGATGGACGAGCGCATTTGCTCAGAGATCAATCCTTGGGTCCAATCGAGAATCCGTTGGAAATGAATGAATCGCTTGATAACGTAATCAAAAAACTGTACACCGATCAAGAAATGAAGAACCAATTCATTCGTGCATTTGGATCAATCGAAATTACAGCTGAGAAAATGTCACTCGCGATGGAAAACTTCATGATGTCCATCATCTCTGAGGACTCAAAATACGATCGTTACCTTGCCGGATTGATTCAATTATCGCCAAGTGAAGAACGAGGTCGAATTCTGTTTTTTGGAGAATACAATGAGTTCTTTCCTGATGTTTCTGGTGCAGATTGTGCGCATTGTCATGCAGGAAACAATTTTGAAAACGACCTATACATGAACAACGGCTTGGATGAGAATGCTCAATTTGTTGACTTTGGTCGTGAATTGACGACTGATCTAATCGCAGATAGAGCGAAGTTCAAGGTGACAAGCCTTCGGAACATTGCCGTCACACCTCCATATATGCACGATGGTCGATTCGAAACCCTGGAAGAAGTAGTCGATCATTACAATTCGAATGTAAAGTATTCATCTACTGTAAATCTTGCTTTACTTGGAACAACCTCAACCGGATTAATGCTGGATGAGGAAGAGAAAAATGACCTAGTAAATTTCTTAAAATCATTAACAGACTACACGCTTTTAAACAACACCGCGTATTCTGATCCATATTAAATTAGACAGACAGAAAGCGGGTAGAAATGTCCGCTTTCGATCTTAAATAAAATCAAATTAGCATGAAAAATTGCATTCTTGCTGTCAATACGACCGTAAAGGATAGAAAAAATCATGCTCAAGCCGAAAATCCCGAGCAAGGAACTATCTTTGCGCCATGATTAATTTGGAAGACATTGGAATTCACCTGCCGCAAGGCTTTCTTTTTCGAAATATTGGTGTTCAAATCAATAAAAACGACAAGGTTGGATTAGTAGGGAAAAACGGTGCGGGTAAGTCCACAATGTTGCGTCTGATCGCTGGAGATTTACAGCCGACTGAAGGACGAATTCACAAACCGAAAGATTGTACAATTGGATATCTCAAACAGGATATTAAGATTGATACGACGAAATCGGTGTTTGAATACTTGAATACCTCGAACCTTGTCTTGACAAAAATCAACCTCCGAATTGATGAAATCAATCAAGCATTGGTTGAACGGAGTGATTACGAATCTGAAGCATATTTAGGCTTACTCGATGAACTCAATGATCTCAATCACGAATTCAATGTGCACGAAGGATTTCTCTGGGAAGAGAAGATCACGAGTACACTCAAAGGCTTAGGATTTAACGATGAAGAACTAGCAAGCCCGTTGAGTACATTTTCAGGAGGGTGGAAAATGCGAGCAGAACTAGCAAAAATATTGGTCAATAATCCAGATGCGGTTCTCCTAGATGAGCCAACAAATCACTTGGATATTATTTCAATCAGCTGGTTAGAAAATTACCTTAAAACATTTGAAGGTGCAGTTATGGTCATTTCTCACGATCGACTATTTCTGGATAACGTGACAAAACGAACGTTAGAAATCACGCAAGGAAAGTTACTCGATTTTGCCTTCCCTTATTCGAAGTACAAGATTGTTCGTGCTGAAGAGTTAGAACGCCTTGGTGACGCTGCGAAACAGCAAGTGAAAGATATAAAGCACACAGAAGAACTCATTAATAAGTTCCGTGCAAAGAAGAATAAAGCGGCATTCGCCCAATCTTTGATTAAAAAGTTAGAGAAGACAGAGCGAATCCAAGTCGATAATGACAGTGTTTCATCCATGAGCATCAAATTCCCATTAAGTAAGCAACCTGGGAAATGGGTGCTTGAGTTGGAAGATGCAGGAAAGTCGTACGGTGAAAAATTGATCTTTAAGGATGTAAACATTACAGTAGGACGAGAAGAGAAAATTGCTTTGCTCGGTGCCAACGGAACGGGTAAATCTACCTTACTGAAGTTGGTAATGGGGACTATTGAGGCTGAAGGAAAAGTAAATTACGGTCATAATGTGAACGTTGCATATTTTGCTCAAGATCAAGCCGAAAAACTCGATCCTACAAAGACTGTTTTCGAAACAGTGGATGATATCGCCCTTGGTGAGATCCGAACGAGCTTGCGAAGTGTTCTTGGAGCGTTTCTTTTCAGTGGAGATGATGCTGAGAAAAGAGTAGGTGTCCTTTCCGGTGGAGAACGAACGCGTCTTGCGCTCTGCCAAATGTTATTGAGTCCTTCAAACTTTTTGATTCTCGATGAGCCAACAAACCACCTTGATATCCAAAGTAAAGAAGTATTGAAGAGTGCCCTTCAACAATATGAAGGAACGTTTATCGTGGTATCTCACGATCGTGAATTCCTCGAAGGATTAACGAATCGTATCTGGGATATCCAGGATCATACATTGAAGATACACCATTACGGAGTACAGGAATTCTTGAAGCGTAAAATGGCGGTTGAACCTACGAAGGCTAATTTGAAACAACAAAACATGCCGTCCAAGCCGAAAGTTGAGAAAGTGTCGGAGGTGAAATTATCCTACGAAGAGCAAAAAGACCTCAAGCGAAAGAAAAATAAATTCAACAATCAAGTCAGTCGTGCTGAACAAGCCATTGATAAATTGGAGAATCGAATCGTTGAACTGGATGCTGTGATCGCAAATTTAGATTATTCCGACGAAGAAAATTCGAAGAAGGTACTCGCAGAATACGATCAACAAAAAAAGGATCTGGATGCCCAAATGGAACTCTGGGAACAAGGAACTGAAGGTCTGATTGAATTGGAAGCGTAGTATTTCGTTAAATTATTGGATGTTCTCAATGGTTAGCACTTCTTCGCTAGTTGCTCCTGTCATAGCATCAATTAGCAGGAGTACAACAGAATTGTGGTCATATTCTAATTCAGCTTCCCAGTGGTAGGTACTTTGTCCTGCTGATTCATTCTTAACCAATTCTAGGTTTGAATCTTCAAAAGAGACACCATTCGATTTGGCAATGATTCTGGCTTGAGAATAGCTGATCTTGAATTGACCATCCAGCAAGTTTCGGTATCCTTGAAGTTGATCTGCAACAATGGTCGATACGGGTTCAAATTGCATGTCTTTTCCTGAAACCATCCTGAATGAATAGATGTTTTTACCACCTGCATGAATGGAATAAAGCAGGTCATACGAATTGGGAACACAATAATTTGTGTCTCCGAAAGGAACGAGAATAATCGTATTGTCAAGCGCGCAATTCATCATGCTTTCGGTCGAACTTAAGCGAATGTTTCGATTAAAAATCGCCTTTCCAAAAATGGAGTTCAAGATAGAATCAGATTTCCCTTTCGCCAAGTCGTCTTCGTAATAACACTCCTGAAACCGCGAATCGATTAGGCTTTCTGAAACAACTAAGTTTTCCGAAATAGTTTCGGTCGTATCAGTTGATTCACACGAAACGAAAACAAAAGTCAAAACGATTAATAAAAGTACACTGCGCATAAATTCTCTCTAGGATGGTGAAAATTGAATCGAAAGATAAGACAAAAGAGTGCTTCAATCCACACGATCCCACAATTTCAAATCAATTCTGCTCGTATCGATCGGTGTCACATAGATTAATCCTAACCGATATCGTTCGATTTCATAAAAACGAATACTCGGGGGCCTTGAATCAATTGCACCACATCCAAAGCTACGTTCAACAATCTGTAGTGAAGGTGTTTCTTTCGAACGATAAATTGCCTGTTCGTAATCTGTTCTGCAAAAATCAAAAAGATATGATAAGAAAAAATAGAGAAATACAAATACGGCCAAAGCCATAATAGTGATAGTCGATACAGTTTCTACGACGTCAATTTCTTGAGAATTCGAGGAGTAATCTATTCGAAACAATGTCAGTAAAATAGCAATTGGAACTCCAAAAATTAAAAAGTCATCGAACCAATCGACACCATCAATAAATTCAAAATTTGAGTTTTCAAGAAGAATATGAATGAGACAGCAGAGTAGAATAAAAGAAACACTTGAAATGAAAATGATTTTGGATACGCGTTTCATACAATTCTCAATCAATGAGCTACAAACAGAAAAAATCGACCTACTTCATCGGATAATCTGAAGATAGGATACGGCCAAAGCCACTAGGCCTGTCAAATAATTTACCTTCGGCCCTTTTTACGATGTTTAGCCAAGCGCTTCGCACGTTTATTATTTCGCTTAATGGATTTACGCGCCTCTTTACTTTGACCATTCCAATAGCGTTTATAGGCTTCTTTCTGTGACTTCTTTGCTGCCTTGGCTTTCTTCTTATTTTGCTTCTCTAATTGCGAGGTAACTTCACCTGCAGACATCACGCCAGAATCGGCGCTACTTTTGCAACTGCTTAAATTTAGAGCGAGCAACAATAAAAGGACAGTATAAAACGTTTTAATCTTCATACATTTGTATATCTACACAACGCAATGAAGGTACGATTTATTTTATTTCTAATGGTTTCATTTTTATTTACGGCTTGTCCGAAAAATGAGACACACCCCGTACCTAGTGTACCATTCGATTTTACGATTGATATTTCCTTGCCAAGTTATTCTCCATTGATGGGAGTTAGCGGTTGGGCATATGTTAATGGCGGATCAAAAGGAATTATCGTTTATCGACGTGGAATTGAAGAGTTCATTGCCTTCGATCGCCACTCACCAGCGGATGAATTAGGGGTATGTGCACAGCCTCTTGTTCCGGACGACAATAACTTCTTACAGCTCAATGATACGTGCAATAATGCAACGTTTTCCTTGTATGATGGTTCTCCGATTACCAATTCAGTATTTGGATTAAGACAATACCAAACCTTGTGGGATGGAAACCATAGCCTACGAATTTATAACTAGGCCTTCTCAAAAAGATCAGAATAGATTTAAATTTTCTCGCCCGACTTCCGAAATATTCACTAAATTCAGAAGGCAAGACAAAATGCCTTTTTATGAGTTTAATCAACATTCTTATTGCTGAAGATGATAATTGGTACGCAGATTTCCTGAGTTATCAGCTTGGTTTATTACCATTGTATTCCGTAACGGTAGTCAAAAGTGGGAAAGAACTTTTACAGAAAATTGACGAATTTCCAGACATTGTTACGCTCGATTATCACCTTCCTGATATGGATGGACTCAAACTTTTAAAAAGAATAAAAGAACGCTCCCCGAACACGGAAGTTATAATTGTATCCGGACAGAACGATGTCGGTGTGGCAGTTGAATTACTTCGTGAAGGCGCTTACGACTATATTGTCAAGGATGTTGACAGTAAAGAACGCTTGTGGCATGTTGTTTCGAAAATTAAAGAGCAGCAATCACTAAAGGGTAGGATTCAGGAATTGGAAAAAGAAGTAAGGTCCAAATACAATTTTGGAAAGCTCTTAATTGGCCAGAGCGAGGAGTTCGTGAAAATGTTCAAGCTCCTTGAGAAAGCAGCTCAATCCATGATTAACGTATCCATTTCTGGTGAAACCGGAACAGGAAAAGAAGTGGTCGCCAAGGCAATTCATTTCAATTCGGCGCAGAGCAAGAACAAATTTGTGACAATTAACGTGGCAGCAATCCCAAGTGAATTGATCGAAAGCGAGTTGTTTGGACATGAAAAAGGTTCCTTTACAGGTGCAATTGCAACGCGGATTGGCAAATTTGAAGAAGCTCAAAATGGAACGCTCTTTATTGATGAAGTCGGTGAGTTGGATATAAACAGCCAGGTGAAATTACTTCGCGTTTTACAGGAAAGAGAAATTCAACGAGTAGGTGGAAACAAAACAATTGCGATCAGCTGTAGAATCATTTGTGCCACACATAGGAACCTAGAAGAAGAAGTCGCGAAAGGAAATTTCAGACAAGATTTATATTACCGCTTGATTGGTTTACCAGTCGTCTTACCTCCATTGAGAGATCGAAAGGAAGATATACTAATTCTAGCAAAGCACTTTATTGATGGATATGTGAAATCCATAAAAGGAGAAAGTATCCAATTTGATGAAGGTGCTCGGAAAAAATTAATGCAACACACCTATCCTGGAAATGTGCGAGAGTTAAAGTCTATCATAGATTTAGCTTGTGTGATGTGTGATGATAGCTTGATTGAGGCGAAGGACATTACTTTCATGGGAGGGACTTCAGTGAATAACCTAATGAATGGAAACCTCACATTGAAGCAAATGACAACAAAAATAATCCTTCAATGTTTAGATGAGGAAGATCAAAATATTCCAGCTGTATCCAAACGATTAGATATTGGGAAATCAACGATATATAGAATTTTAAAGCAAGAAGAATGAATGGTGTAGTGTTTACAGAGTTTATTGAAATGACCGAAGGTGAATTCGGACTGCAAACTGTGGACAATATTATTAATAGAGCAGGAGTAGAAGGGATTTATACATCCATTGGTACGTATCCGCATGAAGAAATAATGTCCCTTGTTGCAGCGCTCTCACAGGAAACAGAAATTGAAGTTTCAGTGCTTTTGGAAAATTTTGGAGGCCATATGTTTAAATCATTTGTTCGTTCGTATCCCAGTTTCTTTGAAGATTCAAAAAACTCGTTTGAGTTTCTGGAAAATGTAGAAGGATACATTCACACGAAAGTGATAAAAATATATCCGGAAGCGGAATTACCAACGTTTGAGACCGTACGTTTAGGACCGAATAAATTAGAAATGAGATACCAGTCCGATCGGAGGATGGGCGATTTCGCCTTAGGGCTCATTCAAGGATGTTTAGATTATTTTAAAGAAGATGCAGAGATTCAGAAAACGCTAATTGACGAAAAGGGAAGTAGAGTAGACTTTCTTATAGAATTAAAGTAATGGATGAATTAGAATTAATCAAGAGGAAACTCGCTAGAGAGATTGCCGCGCGGAAAAAAGCGGAAGAGATCCTGGAGGAAAGGAGTCTTAAGCTATTTGAATTGAATCAATCACTGAAAGAGATTAATGCATCCCATCAAAAACTTATCTATAAACGAACGATTGAAATTCAAGAGAAAGAAAAGAACTACCGAAACTTCATTGAAAATTCAAATGATATAATTTATTCCACAGACGAAAAAGGATTGATTACTTATGCCAATCCTCAAGGTCTTAAATTGAGTGGATACGGTAGTGATGAACTAATCGGAAATAACTATTCAAAGCTTGTCTCAGAACGCTATTTTAAAAAAATCAAAAGTTTCTATCGGACGCAATTCATTAAAAAAATTCCATCAACTTATATTGAGTTCCCGATGATCACCAAACTGGGTGAAGAGCTTTGGATAGCGCAGACTGCAGATATGAGTATTGTTGATGGGAAATCACGATTCAACTTCGTAGCTAGGGATATTTCCGGACGTAAAAAGGCGGAGAAAGCACTCTTGTTGAGTGAAGACAAATACCGAAGTATTATTGAGAATATGGAGCTGGGCTTACTTGAAATTGACCGAGATGGCAAAATTCTCAAAGCATACCCCAAATTCACGAAACTCACGGGTTACGAAAGTTCAGAATTGGAGGGGAAATTGGCAGCTGAGACTTTGCTCTCACCTGAGGATGTTGCTAAAATGAATCAGCGAAATAGCGAGCGTAGACATGGAGAACCTGGCGTATACGAGACTAGAATAATAAAAAAGGATGGGACTGATGTCTGGGTTCTAATAAGTGGAGCGCCATACTACGACGAGAAAAATAGAATGATCGGTTCTGTTGGAATCCACTTGGATATTTCTCACCAGAAACGACTTGAAGAGGAATTGATACAAGCGAAAGAGATTGCTGAGCATTCCTTGGAATCAAAAGATTTGTTCTTGGCGAATATGAGTCATGAAATTAGAACGCCACTAAATGGTGTAATGGGATTGACAGAAGTACTTCTTCAATCAAATTTGAACGGCGAACAACGAAACTACCTTGAAACGGTAATGGTCTCGAGTAAAAATTTACTTTTTCTAATCAATGGAATATTAGACCTTTCTAAATTGTCTGCCGGAAATCTAGAGTTGAATATTCAACCAGTAGAGCTGATTTCAGAATTGATTCATATAAAAAACGCCTTTTCGCTTGCTGCTGAAAAAAAGGGGATTGCATTTGATATTAAGTGGCATAATATGCTCGAAAGTGAATGGTATCAATTGGATGCTGTTCGTTTGAATGAGACATTAACCAACTTAATCGGAAACGCAATAAAATTTACGGATGAAGGAAAGGTTTCGTTAACGGTTAAGAAACAGTTGGTTGAGGATGGATTCGCTTATTTTTCTTTTGAAGTGGAAGATACGGGAGTTGGAATCCCAGATGAGGATGTTGAGAGGATCTTTAATCGATTTGAGCAAGCCTCTAATAATGATTCCTTGATTTATGGTGGGACAGGCTTGGGACTGGCCATATCTAAAAAAATTGTTGAATTGATGGGAGGAAAGTTGAATGTAATTTCATCTCCTGGAAAAGGATCTAAATTCTTCTTTGAAACAAAATTCCCTATGACGGAAAAAGTGGAGAAGCCCGATAACTTTGTTGATGCATCAAATTACGCGTTCGAAGGAGTTAGAATCCTCGTTGCCGAGGATGTTGAAATCAATCAACTTCTCATCAAAAAGATTTTAGGCGACTGGAAATGTGATGTCATGATCGTAGAAAATGGTCAAGAAGTCCTAGATGTATTACTGAAAAAGGAGGTGTTTGATCTTATTCTGATGGATGTACGAATGCCCGTAATGAATGGTTTGGAGGCCACGAGATATATTCGAGAGAACCCAGCATATGGAGATATGCCCATTATTGCGCTTACAGCGAATGCCATTAAGGAGGAGATTAATAAATGCCTGAATGCAGGGATGAATGGTTATTTAAGTAAACCTTATTCCCAAGAGCAGTTGTTCTCAAAAATTGCAGAGTTCATTCGTCCTAGTGTTTCTGTGCAAAAACAGTCGTTTATCGATCTCGATGGATTGAAGGCCGTAACCAATGGTGATCTAGAATTTGAAGAACGAATGATCAGCTTATTTGTTGAAGATTCAACGACTCGAATTGGTCAATTGGAAGAATGTATCTCCAATATGGACGATGAACGAATTATGTCCATTGTTCACGCAATGAAACCAGCTGTTTCGTATATCTGTGTTGATTCACTCTTGGAACAAGTCAAAGAAATCGAACAGGGAGATCTAAGCTCCGAGAAAAGGATGGAGCTTACTTCGTCTTTTCTCCTACAACTAAGATTGGTTCTCGATGAACTAATCAATCGATAGAATCACCTCAAATTCAATCAACTAATTTCTCAAAATGAGAAAAACTTCCATTATTGGGATTTTTTTGTCATAAGCACAAGCCTGAACCTCCTATAAACAGGGGGATTCTTCGTTGTGGAACAATGTTTATCAATAAAGTAGATAACAGAAAAATTGTTCATTATGAAAAAGTCAAAAAACAAGATCTTTATAGTTGAAGACGATCAGTTTTACGCTGAAATCATTCGCAATACGCTACTCAATGAAGGTTTCACTGACCTTGAGGTATTCGAGAGCGGAAGCGAATGCATTTCCAATTTAGATCACAAGCCAAATATTATCATTCTGGATCACATGCTCGGACAAATGAGCGGTATTAGTGTTCTCAAAAAAGTCAAAAGCTGGAACCAAAATGTGCAAGTAATCTTTCTCTCTGCTCAAGCAGAAATGGAAGTAGCTGTTAATGCATTGAAATTTGGAGCGTTCGATTATATCGAGAAAACGCAAAAATCTGCTATGACGTGCCTATTGGTAATCCTAGAAAGAGCTATTGAAATTCAACAAAAAAAGAAGATCAACCAACGGCATGAGTCCATTAAGAAATGGTTCCTTATTCAATAATTAGAGTACTAAATCCAAATTGAGATGTATAAATTTCCACTTATTCTAGGACTCCTGATTTCCGTCCTTTCTTGCAAGCCAGGACATTATATAAACACGGATAAAGAAGCAAATGCAACGGAGCTTCTTCAAGCAGTAAATGAAAGCTATCGATTGAGAACAGATGACAAAATCACAGCTAGCATTTGGGGACATAACGACCTTAGTTTAGGATCCATTTTTAGTATATACAGCTCAAGTGAAAGCTTTGGAAAGTGGGTGCTAATCGATTCAAGTGGTAATGCGACCTTGCCGAAAATCGGTGAAGTGAAATTGTCGGGCTTAACAACGGCGGAAGCTGCTGACACAATCGTAGGAAGATTAAGTAAGTTTCTGGTTGATCCTGTTGTCGTAATCAAAGTCATCAATCGTGAAGTAACCGTATTGGGCGAGGTGAAATCTCCCGGGAATTACCTACTTGATAAAGAGACGAATTCATTGTATGAAATTATTGGGAAGGCCGAAGGGTTCTTGCAGTATGCAAACATGGAGAGAATTCAACTCATTCGTGACAATACGTCCTACTTTATCGACCTAACCGAATTGAGCGAAACAGCTCTTCATTCCATAAAAGTACAACCAAGAGATATCATAAATATTCCTGCCAAAAGGGGGAAGAGATTTGACATGTCAAGTAAACGAATTATTCCATTTGCAAGTGCAATTACGGCAATTGCAGTGTTTTTCTCATTGATTAAAAATTAGCAATGAACGGATACCAACAACTTAAAAAACAGCTGCTTCCTTTAGTGAAGGGTTTGCCAATCGTCGTTGTGGTGTTTATCGCTTCAATCATTGTTGGGAAGTTAATTATTCGCTATTCGAGTAATCAATATCAAAGTATCGCGAAGATAAAATTGGATGATCAGAAGTTTGGGTTTAGTAGTAATGAAACCTACAAGGATTTCGAAATGTTCACGTTAACCAATCGAATTGATGCAGAAGCAGAACTACTCAAGTCACCTCTGATTATTGAGAAAGCCATTGACATGTTAAAGATGAATGTGAACATCACCCGAATTGGAAGGTTAAAAAATTCTATAATTTATGGTGATAGCCCAATAGATGTGAATGTTATTGATTCAAAACATTCTGAAGAAGTTGAGTTTGAATTGGAGATAATTTCTGAGAAGAACTTCGTGGTTACATTCGGAGAAAAATCTAAAAAGGGAAGCTTTGGAGAGAACCTACAAGTTGGTGGAATGTCTTTGATCATCAATAAGGAAGAGCAAAAACCGGGAAATAAGATTGACTTAATTGGGAACTATTTGGTGGAGATTCTTTCTAAGCAACAAATGATTCAAGAAATTTCAAAGCACCTAGATGTAACTTCCTTGGATAAAGAAACGCCAATTTTAAGAGTCGTTTATACCGATGGTGACCCAAGAAAAACAGCCGATATTGCCAATGCCATTTGTCAAGCATACATCGATGACTATGTCATCACTAAATCCTCATCAGCATCTCTAACGGTGGAGTTCATAGAAGAGCAACTCCAAGATATTGGTCGGAAATTAAAATCTTCTGAAGGGAAGTTGGAAAGTTTCAAAACCAAGAACAATGTGGTGAATACACGACAAGAGACAGAGACAGGGCTACGAGAAATTTCTCAATTGCGAATTGACATGATTAACCTGGACATTAACGAAAAAGCCATGCGCGATTTGCAGGGTTATATGGAGAAAGGTGAATACTTTAATGAGACAGCGGTCAACTTTGGTTTTGGAGATTTGGTGCTTACTGAACTAGTTAAAAAGTTGAAGTACCTGAATGATCAACGAATTGATATTTCAGTGAAATTTACAGAATCGAGTGAAGAGATAATAGGAGTTGATAAGAAGATCGGTGAAATTAAATCCTACATCAAAGAAGCCGTTAATCGAAACTTGAGTGATGTGAACATTCGCCGTACTGAAATTCAACGGGCGTATGAAACACAATCTCATATGTTTGACCGCCTACCGACAAGAGAAAAAAATCAACACATTTTGGAGCGAGATTTCATGATCAATGAAAGCGTTTACAATTTCTTATCTCAAAAGAAAATTGATGCTTCGATATTGGCGAATTCCATGATTTCCTTTCACCGCGTCATCCAACCAGCTGTAGCAGCGAAAGAACCTACTTCTCCAAACCATACCTTAATCAAGTTTGTTTCTGGTTTGTTCGGACTCATTTTGGCAATCGGTTTTATCTACGGGAGACAGTATGTCTCAGCCAAAGTAAGTGCTCGTGAAGACATCGAACGCAATTCAGAATTACCAATTGCAGGAATTATTCGAAAAGATGATAAAGACGAAGATTTTGACATGCTATTTAGGTGTTTGCTGTTGAAACATAAACTGAATTCTGGTTCGATAATCTCAATTTCTTCGGCCTTGCAATATGAAGGCAAGAATTACATGACTGAATATTTATCAAAAACTATTCGTGCCCAAGGATATTCATGTGAAGTAATCACGTTTAATACGGAAGATGCGGGCTCTCTGAATTCAACAGTGATCTCTAGAGATGACCCAAAATGCGATGAACGCGTTCGTAAAATTGCAGCGAAAAATGACTTTACCTTGGTGAAGACTCCTCCAACAACCCGAGATGTTTTTGCAATTCAAGTTATTCGCAATTCAGATCTCTGCCTCTTCTTAATTCGAGCGAATCACACAGCGATAAATTTCATCCAAGAAGCGGATGTTTTAGTGCAAGAGTACGGAATTGATAATATTCAAATTGTCCTTAATTCAGCACACAAAGCAACCAATTTTACCGGATATTATGTAGGAACAAGATTCCGCTCTGGCCAGTCTAATAAAGGGATTGTACAACGGATAAAAAAATATTACCAACTCTACGTACGATCATGAGAATTAACTGCATAACTAGACCTTCGAACCGGCTGTGGACGCTGGGGGATCAATTCCTTGTGAGCGGTTCCAACTTCTTCCTGTCTATCCTATTTGTGAAGTATTTGGGAATGGAGAGTTACGGAATTTTCAGTCTTTACTGGATGCTTGTCTTATTCGGGTCTGGAATTCAGCAATCGCTAATCACAATGCCGCTCTATACCTTGTTTACGAAAAATGCAAACCCTAAAAGTTATTTGGGAGCTACCCTGAAACTTCAATTGCTCTTCTCTGCAATTAGCGCTTGCGCTTCATTTTTGATCATCATTCTAATACAGTTGGCTTATCCAGAAATAAAAACACTAGATGCTGTCTTGATTTCTTTGATTACAGGCATTTATACACTCCAAGATTTTCTCAGAAGAGCATTCTTTGTTCTTGAAACACCAAAAAAAGCATTAAAAATAGATTGGATCGGATTTGGAGTTTTGCCATTTGCCTTGATGATATTAAACCATGTTGATCTTTTAGGAATGAGTTCAGTTCTGATGATGATCGTATTCTTGAAGTCCATTTCAATTCTGTTGGGATGGGGGATCATTCGTCATCAAGTAAACTTTGAACTTCCACTCAATGTAGTGAGAAGGTCACATTGGGTGTATGGGAAATTTTTATTCGCATCTAGTCTGCTTCAATGGAGTGCAGGGAATGTGTTCATCTTGTTTTCAGCCTTGATCATTGGTCCTATTGCTATTGGTGCCTTGAGAATTGCTCAAAACATTTTGGGAGTGTTGAATATTTTCTTCCTCTACTTGGAAAATGTAATTCCAATTGAAGGAGCGCGCATCTATCATGAAAGTGGAACTCAAAATTTCAAAGAGTACATAATCACCGTTTCTAAGAGATATGCTATTTACCTCGTAGCAGCCCTGCTGCTCATTTATATTTTTCAAGATAATATTCTACACCTTCTTTATGGAAGTGAACTCGATGGCTATCAATGGTTGATTCCAGCATTTTGTATGCTCTACGTATTCATTTTTTTAGGAACAATCATCCGGTTTATACTTCGAACGATTGAACGCAACAATGTATTATTCTATGGATATGCTATCAGCGCAATTGTAGGACTCGCCTGTGTTTATCCATTATTGACCATCTGTGGATTATACGGTGTTATGATTGGTTTATTCCTCACACAAATTGTTTCATTAACTGTCTATATCTATTATTTAAAATTTAAATTATGAAAGCACTGACCTTAACATTAAAAAGTTGGATACTGTCTGATTTTATTGGAAATGGAATTCGATTTGTTCTGCGCAATAAAATTCAATTTCATAATGGATACCTGAATGTTTCCTCAATGAGCATTAGAGGTAAGATAGTAGCGCTACTGTTTTTCAGTAAGTATGAAAAGGAAGAAATCCAATTGATTCAAAGTCATATGAGACCAGATCTTCCTATTATCGATTTAGGCGCGAGTATTGGTGCGGTTTCAATGAACGCGGCACAATTATCAACGCAAAATATTATTTGTGTCGAAGCGAATCCAGCGCTAATTGATGTAATTCAATTAAACCTCTTAGAGAACCAGATTGGTCCTGATCGATTTGAAATTTTGAATTGCGCGGTTGTAGGAGAGAAGGAAGATGGAGAAACGGTACATTTCGAAACCCGAGGGTCTAATGAATTGGGGAAACTAACCGATTGCAAAACGAACTCATCGATTGATGTAAAAGGCTCCTCGTTGGGAAAGCTCGTGAAAAGTCGAAAGCTGGATGAATTTATTCTCATCTCTGACATCGAAGGAGCAGAGGCAGCATTCCTTTTCCATGACGATAACTGTTTAGACAAGTGTGACCAGTTATTTATCGAACTCCATTCAGTTATATGGAATGGTCGAAAACTGGAAATTCAAGATTTCGTCAATCGAATTTTGTCCCTTGGATTTAGCCTAGTGGAACAAGTAAAAGCGAACTTTTATTTCAAGAAAGATGTCTAAAAAAAACATAGTACATATCACTTTAGGGAAAGCAAATCCAGAACGTCAAAATGGTGTGAACAGAGTCGTATATAATTTAGCGACATCTCAAGCTAGAGAAGGGCATAAAGTTGCTGTTTGGGGGATCACAAAGAATCCAATAGTCAATTTTAAGCGACGAGAATTTGAAACAATTCTTTTTCTAGACGAGAGGAATAAGTTCGAGTTAACCGTAGGATTGAGAAGAGCAATCGAACGTGCTCCAAGGGATACAGTCTTTCATCTACATGGAGCATTTCTTCCACAATTATATAGCGTTTCGAAGCACCTCGTGAAAAATAAGCACGAATATATTTATACTCCTCATGGCGCGTTTAATGGAGTAGCAATGAAACGTTCTTTTTTCAAGAAGAAGATTTATTCATTTTTCTTTGAAAAATTCATTGTCAACCACGCACGATTTGTTCAGGCTATTGGTCATAGTGAAATCACAGGAACCTTTAATATGTTTGGAATGGACATACGTGTTGAGCTGATTCCAAATGGTCAAAAAGTAAAATGTATAAAGCTGATTGATTTTATCGGCAAAGATGAGTCTGTTCAATTTGGATTTGTTGGCAGATTGGATGTTCAGACAAAAGGACTTGATCTACTTATTCAAGGTTTTTCCGATTTCATAGCTAATTACGAGCAAGCTGCGAAGCTCCATATTGTGGGAGATGGACCAGATAAAGATAAGTTGATTTCATTGATTCAAGGATTGAACCTGGTTGATCATGTCGAGATGCACGGAGCATTATTTGGTGAAAAAAAAGATGCGGTTTTGGAAAGCTTGCATTACCTCTGTTTGACTTCAAGAAATGAAGGTCTGCCAGGGGTTGTGCTGGAGGCATTAGCATCAAGTGTTCCATGTATCGTTAGTAAAGAGACGAACATGGGCGACTATATTGATCAATCCAATTCTGGGTACTGTTTGAAGGAAAATACCCGTCAAGAGATTTCTGAGATATTGACTAGGGCATCAGAAGAGTTGAGAAACATCAGTTATATCGATAAAACAAGAAATGCCCGTGAGCTAGTTTTATCAACGTTCAAATGGGAAGAAATTTCGAATCAATTAATTCAAAAATTCTATGCAACGTAAATGGCCCTTTTTCATCAAATATATTGAGGTGATATTAATCATTATTCTCTTCATTAAAATTGGAGGATATTTTTCGATTGTAGAGGAGAGGTCTGTGAATCAAGTGTTCAAAACGATTTCTCGAATCGGAATGACACTGGCTATTTCTTTTATCCATTTGAAATTAACCCGCTTCGGTTGCTTGAGCTACATCAGTCACAAGAATATTTTGGCCCCAATACTATATGTTGGATACCTCCTTCTAGGCTTTCTTTCATTCTCATGGTCAACTAATTGGCAATATTCAGCACTACAATGGTTGATGACATTTGAAAGTTTTGTCTTTGTCTATATCTTTTATCGGGTGATTTCGATGATCAACGAATACTTTCCGGCCCGTAGAGTTAATCTCACGAAGTTGTTTACATGGGCATTTTTTCCCATCATGATCATATTCATTATTGGTTCATTCGTCGAACCTTCTATTTTCTATCGTGGAATGAGAGGAGGTGAAGAGATGAGATTGGGTGGATGGATCATGAATCCAAATGAATTAGGAATGTTAGCAGGGATTGGGGGAGCCATGTCCTACCTCTATATTCAAGCGAGCAAAAAGAAAATTTGGGGGCTGTTAATGATGGTCGCCGCAGTGTACATTCTATTAATGACTTCGTCAAGGTCATCTGCAATTGGATTCGTAATGATCATGGGGATCTTAATCTTAAAATCAGAAAACAAACGTTTGAAAGGTGCCATGATAGTAGTGGGAATAATCGTCATCCCCGTACTGATCAATTTTGTAGTTTTTAAAGCAGATGGAGGGGTAGAAGAGGTCATGAGTATGACTGGAAGATTACCTTTTTGGAAAGCGCTTTTGAATGAGGGAATTGTCAGAGAGCCGTTCTTTGGATATGGTTTCATGCGCATCAACTACACGGAATACTTTCAAGGCTTGAATACATATCCAGCAAAAATGACCCACAACACATTCATGCAGGTGCTCATGAACTTAGGATTTGTTGGGTTTTTTATCGCATTCTGGCAGTTGATGGCCACAATTAGAAATTATAGAAAGAACAAGAAAAGTGACTACTCCTCGTTTTTTATTGCTGTTTTCATTCCCGTATTGATCAATTCATTTACTGAATTCGGGATTTTCGGTGAGGCCAACTACGGTATTCTCTTTTACCAATTTCTAATTCTGCTTTTTGTTGTTGAGATTCGCAAGAACCTAACCAATAGAGAAGGACTGAAAGCGGCATTTTTTCAAAGTCGCTTGAAAGGTCTTGATCCCTGATGTTTCCCAAAATGGGAAAAGCCATTTCATAATGACATTCAAGCGAAATAATTCTTAAATAACGTTACTCCGGTTCCCCAGTGTTTATAGGTGTTGTAGGTATGTGATAGGTGCGGTGGCACAATCATTTCAAATAGATAAATCAAATACCGGAAGTATGAAAAAGAAAATCTCATTTCAAGAATTAGCGATCATAAAACAACTTTTTATCTCGTCGCCTGCATACTTAGAACTAGAAGATAACTCAGACTTGTTCGATATGGCAGAGAATCAATTTTCAGAAGAACTTGATGACTCTTACTCGAAGAAATGCTTGGTTGTTACTGGAGATGANTTGTCAGAASAAAAATGCAAAGATTATGATATTGTATTTCATTTTGGAACGTCATCAAAGGAAATCCACACCTACAAAACGGAATTTAGATACATGCTCAGAGGGCAGTCAAYGCGTTGGGTTTATCCGAAAGGAGAATACAAAAGTGTTTTGGATTTTTGTCCAGATTCTAATTTGCGTCAGCAAACAACAAAGACAATTCTAAGACTGATTTCATTGTGTAAGTTAGATCGATTGGTAAGTGATGTTGTGACGATTCACTCAAAGGAAAAACTCAAATTGGTTCATGCGCAAGACGGAACCCCATTTGATAGTTATTCAATCTTTCTTGGGACTGAAGGTCCGGAAAGAACCGTTCTAGTATCTCTACTTAACCGAGGGAAATGTACATCATTCCTTAAATTTGGTTTGAATTCGTATTCGCAGAATAAAATTAGCACCGAGGGCAATGCACTTTATCGGTTATCCCATTGCAACCTTAAAACGATTAAAATTCCTGCTATCAGAAGCAACTCAAGAAATGAGGTGATCTCAATTTCAAAGGTAGGAGTGAAAGGTCGATCCAGTGGAACACAATTCACAAGAATGCATGCTAATGCAATCATTGAGCTCTTCAACTTATCGAAAAAATCTAAACGTTTTGATCAGACTCAATTTGCAGGTGCAATTATTTATAGCCTCCAATTCCTTCGTTTAAAGAAGACAAAGAATCTTGAACCAATTATCAGCCTGTTGGAGCGCAACTTGGAAGGAGTAGATTATGACTCATACTTTTTCTCAAGTTATACGCACGGTGATTTTACTCCTTGGAACATGTTCGTGGAGGAAGAGAAAATTCATCTATATGATTGGGAAAACTTCAAAGACACTGCACCTTTTCTTTTTGACCTGTTTCATTTTCATTTTCAAACAGGGACACACTTGAAAAAATGGTCTTTCGAAAGAACCTATGAAAACATTAAAACAGCAATTGAGGAGAACGACAATTTACAACACGCCGTGGTGACCAATTCTATCGATGTGAAAGAATATTTACGCTTGTATCTATTGTACATCGTTTCAGAAAAACTCGCGCTCCAAATTGCAACAAGGAGAAAACTGAATTCCATTGAATTAGGTCAGCTGGCTGTTTGGGTTGCAGCCCTCAAAGAAACATTACCCGCTGTTGAGAATCAGCGAGCATTAATGATTGATTCACTCAATGATTTTTTAGTGGATATTCCGCACGCTTTTGTGAAATTCGATGCACCATCCTTAAAAGAATTGCCAATTGGATCAGATTTAGACATTGCAGTTCATCGCAGTGAGGTTGATGCTGTAGCGATTTTTTGTCAAGGGCATGAGCTCGTTAAGCGCTGTAAACTGACTCGGAAATCATTCATGTATACACTCCAGTTGTTCTTGAAAGATGATGGCTTCTTGAGTATTGATCTCATTTATGATTTCAAACGAAAGTCCAAACGGTTCATGAATATCGATCACCTTCTGGATTCAGCATATCGATCCAAGAAAGGTATTATGGTTCCTGATTTGCGTTTTGATTTTGAATATGTGCTGTTCTTCTATTACTTGAATGGTGCTCAAATACCAGATAAGTATTACGAATTATACATGGCTTTGTCTCCTAAAGAAATGTATCGAATCTATTATTATTTGAAGGTGAAGTATGCACTGGATGCCAATTGCTTAGGCGATATTTTGCACAGCGTTGATCCAGTGCGACTTCAACTACAGAAAAGTCTCAATGGTAATCACCTTGCGACATTTAGTGAGAAGATAAAGTTGAAACTGAATTATATATCCGATACCATAAAGGAGTACGTTTGGCGAAAGGGATTCATCATTACGATCAGTGGTGTTGATGGAATCGGGAAGACTTCTGTAATAAAGGGGTTGAAAGATCAAATTCAAACGAAATATAGAAAAGAAGTCGTCCTTTTAAGACATCGTCCGAGAATTCTACCAATTCTAAGTTCTATTAAATATGGGAGCATTGAGAAGGCGGAAAAACGAACTTCTGAAGGAAATCCTGGTAGAGTAGAGAGTCGAGGGACAATTAGTTCAGCAATTCGGTTCATTTACTATTATACGGATTACTTGCTGGGGCAAGTTTACATCAACTTTAAGTATGTACATCGAGGAAAAATTGTGCTCTATGATCGATACTATTTCGACATGATCAATAATCCTGAAAGGATGAATCTAAAAATCAATAGAAGGTTCGCGAAAATGATGTATTCCTTGATTCAGAAACCTGCACTGAATGTTTTACTTCATGCTCCTTCTGAAGAGATTTTTAAAAGAAAACAGGAACTAGATAAACGAACAATCGAACGACTAAATGTCGGTTACCTGAGACTGTTCAGAGAGTTCTCGAAAAAGTATAACCGATCAAAATATGTGATCGAGCAAAACGATAACCTAAAAAGTACAATCGCAGCAATTTTAAGTAATGTTCAACAAGTAGCCTGATTATGAAGACAATTTTAATTACTGCCTATGCAATCAATCCATACAAAGGTTCGGAAGATGGAACCGGATGGAATATTACCAAGGAGATTGCAAAAAAGTTTAAGGTGATTCTGATCACGCGGGAAAATAATGTCCCACATCTCGATAAGTTTTTTGCCGAAAATGAGGATGAGACGCTTGATAATATTCAATATTTCGGCTTTGATTTATCGGAATCAGTTATGAAATTGAAGAAGAAAACCGGATCAAAGAGCCATGTGATTTACTATTATTTATGGCAGTATTGCATCATTGGATTTCTTAAAAAGAAAGCCTTTACGTTTGATGCGAGTATGTGCTTGAATTTTCACAGTGATAGCCATCCGCACTTTTTATGGAAATTGAAAAAACCTTGTATCTGGGGACCAATTGGACATCACCCTAAAATCCCCAAAGCGTTCATTCTTAAAACGTATGGGATCAAGCCGTATTTAATTGACCGTTTTTTTTTCATGATGAAATGGACCATGCGAAACCTCAATCCTTCGTTTAGAAAAGCAGTGAGGTTGTCAGAAGTGATTTTTGTCATTAACTCAAGTATTGATAAAGTCATTGGTGTTTCAAAAGAGAAATCCATCATCGTTCCAGCAGTCGCTGCAGTGAATCAGTTAGTTCAGGAGCGAACAGGAAAGAAGTTTACCATCTTATGTGCTGGTCGATTTCATTTCATGAAAGGATTCGATATCAGCTTGGAATCGTTCTCTGTGTTCTTTCATGGGCTAGCACCGATTGATAAAAATAGCGTTCGATTGGTCATGGTCGGAAAAGGAAAAGAAAAGGAACTGCTCACTGAGTTGGCTAAGAAATTAAAAATCGATGAGGTGATCCAATGGATTGATTGGATTCCCCACAAGAAAATGGCTGAGATATACAATCAGTCGGATGTATTTCTATTCCCTTCTCATGAAGGAGCGGGCATGGTTATTCCTGAAGCGATGAGTTTCGGTCTTCCCGTATTGACATTTGATAATTGCGGACCTGGAGAACTCATGGGAATCAAGGCTTGGAAAATCCCTTATCGATCCTACAAAGAAAGCATAGGTGAATTCGCAATGAAGTTGAAGCAGTTGCACGGAAACCGAGCGGAAAGGCTTCAGTTTGGAAGAGAATTATTAGAACGCCAGCGAAAATTGTTCACRTGGGAACGAAAAGGAAAAATYATCAATGAAGAGTTAATCAGAATTACTGAATAAATAAATCTATTATGAARACAATCGCCATTTTCCATCCATCAAACGACCTWTATGGRGCAGATCGAATTTTAGTYAATGCGATCAATGCATTCCCAAAAGARGACAATAAAGTTGTCTACTTACCAAAAGATGGAGTCTTAACAARTTACCTCCTAGRGAGAACGACGAATACGRAAGTGATYATTCATGAATCCCTTCCTATTATTTATCGATCCTTGTACACTCCAAAAGGAATGTTTGGTTTTTTGARRTCYTATTTTACRTTCGAGCGCTTCCTGAAAAGTGAACACGANAAASNATAARTTCAATCTSGGTTATGTAAACACWCTAGCTTGTTCATTTTTGCTRCCRATGTTAGCAAAAATGAAGGTGAARAACTTCGTACATGTTCATGAAATTATTGAATCGCCAAAAGTCGTTAGAAAAGTAACGACAATGCTCATGCATAAATACGCTGATTCGGTTGTTTGTGTATCGGATGCAGTACGAAATAATTTACTCGATTGTAAGCCCGAATTGACCGAAAAGACATTTCGCTTGCACAATGGAATTTCACCAATAGAAGTTGAACAAAAAGCGACGGGTGGAGCACTGAATTTTTACTTGTTCGGGAGAATAATGCCGAAAAAAGGACAATGGTTTTTACTGGAAGCTTTGAAACATATTCCAGAGATGAAACTGAGGCAATGCGTGTTTTATTTAATGGGCGGAGTGCTCAAAGGTTCTGAACATTTAATAACAGAATTGAAAGGGATTATTCATTCCGAAGAGTTAGGAGATTACGTAAAAATCAAAGGGTTTAGTCCCCAAATTGGCATGGCGATGAAAGATGCGGATGTGTGCTTAGTTCCATCTCAAATGAAAGATCCATTTCCAACAACGGTATTGGAGGCAATGTCAGCTGGAAAACCGGTGATCGCAACGAATCATGGAGGAGCATCAGAAGCAATTTTACACGGTGAGAATGGTTTGCTGGTCAATCCAGCGAATGCCCATCAACTAGCTATGGCAATAGAACACTTCATAGATAACCGAGTAGAAGTTTCCAAGTACGGAAACGCAGCAAAAAAACATTTCGATACGCATTTTACACTTGATACCTTCAACGAAAAATGGATGTCATTTTACAACCGAATATTCCTTGTTTAAGGTTTTCTCTTGGGAATGCTGTCCCATTTTGGGAATCAATAAAATGTAGGTTTCGCTGCAATTGCTTGTTATATAGTGAAATACACCGAATGGCATGTTTTTTAAAGTATTAAATCACAAGAAACCAATCGTATGAAAAAGTTAGCAATTATTGGGTGTGCGGGAATTCCTTCGAATTATGGAGGCTTCGAAACCTTGGCTGAAAACTTAGTGGATCAGCTATCTGATAAATATGAAATCACAGTATTCTGTAGCAGCAAAAACTACAAAAGGGAAGATCGCCTAAAGCATTATAAAAATGCACGCTTGAAATATATTCGGCTAAACGCAAATGGAGTTCAAAGTATACTCTACGATTATATTTCAATTCTGCGTGCACTGTTCTTTGCAGACACTTTACTGATTTTAGGTGTTTCGGGATGTTCAATTCTACCACTCGTTCGCTTATTCACACGTAAAAAAATAATAGTGAACATTGATGGACTTGAGTGGCATCGCGATAAGTGGAGTAAGTTTGCCAGAGCTTTTCTCCGTTTTTCAGAACGGATGGCAATCAAATATTCAGATGCAGACGTCGCCGATAATGAGGCGATTAAAAGATATACTGAACTCTATTACAATGCTTCAAGTAAGGTCATAGAATATGGCGGAGATCATGCAAAGAAATGTGCCAAGTCTAGGGAGTTGATGGCGACTTATCCGATCATTCAACAAGCGTATTGCTTTAAAGTGGCTCGGATTGAACCAGAGAATAACATTGAAATGATTTTAAGAACTTTTTCCAAATCAGAACATCGTTTGGTATTGGTTGGGAACTGGGCGAATAGTGAATACGGGAGAAGCCTGAAATTGAAATTTGCTTGCTATACTAATTTGCTCTTGCTTGATCCTATTTATGACAAGAACGATTTGGGTAGTATCAGAAGTAATGCTAGCATCTATATTCATGGACATGAGGCAGGAGGCACAAACCCATCTTTAGTAGAAGCGATGTTTTTGGGACTTCCCGTTTTTGCTTTTGAGATTGCATTTAATCGAGAAACCACAGAAAATAAAGCAAGCTATTTCTCCTCTGAAAAACAATTGAGTGAATTGCTTAAAACCATTACAGCAAAAGGTTTAGCTAAAAATGGCGCGGCGATGCAAAAAATAGCCGATCGGCGATATCGTTGGTCGATCATTGCGGATAAATATGACATGCTTTTTCAAACAGTTGCGTGTGGTATTAAACAACAACAACCGAAGGTCAAGTTCTCATATGAGAGTAGAATGAAAATCAAAACACTTGGATTTTATCAGCTCATTGATCAACAATGTTACTTCGATCTAATCCAGGAATCCTATGACTAACGTGCTACTAAACTCAATTTTCATCGGAGTCTGCAATTTCCTTTTTGTATTCATCGCAATTCCATTTCTTCGCTCATATTTGATTCGCTCAAAACGCGTCGAAACTCCAAATCATCGATCGTCACATAGTATACCCGTTCCTAGTTTGGGAGGGGTGATGTTTGTCCCATTTGTACTTTTTCTACTGATTTTTTCAGCTAATTGGGAAATGAGTTTAAATGTCTATTTACCGCTCCTATTATTGGGAATGTTAGGGTTGTTTGATGATTTACGAGACATGAAGGCTCGGTATAAGTTCTTAATGCAGATCGGGATTGCAACGTTACTTTGGTTTGGAGGTTTCAGTATAATTGGTTTTTTTAAAATATTTGGAGTCCAGCTAGATTTTTGGTTATTTGACTTTTTATTTACCTTGATGTTTATCGTTGGATCCGTAAATGCGTTTAATCTTATTGATGGGATAGATGGCTTGGCTTCGGGGATTCTGATAATTAACGCGATTGTTTTCGCAGTGCTTTTTTACTTGCTGGATGAAATGGTGTTTTTCTATTTGTCTATAGGAATTGGAGCAGGAACATGTGCTTTTCTGATCTATAATTTTCAGCCAGCGAAGATATTCATGGGCGACACAGGATCCTTACTATTAGGTGGATTCGTAACCATCGCATTTCTTAAAATCCTAGAAACGAATTCTCCCCAGTTCATCGCAATTGCCTTGACTGTTTTGCTATTTCCAATGTTGGATCTGATTCGCTTGTTTATTGGACGATCAATTATTTGGAAGGAGCCCTTTAAGGCCGATAAAAATCATTACCACCATTTACTTCTCAAACTTAAATGGAATCATAGGAGAACGACCTTGCTCATTTATGGATTGCACGCCGCAATAGTTATCGTTACTGTTGTTCTTTCTAGCTTCCTCCCTTGTATTACTTGCATATTTATATCAGTGGCTCTATGTATTCTCTTTTATGCACTGGTGCAATTTTTATATGCCTACAGAAACAAGCGAAATATTCATGAATTGAAGAACGCAATAAAGGACCAAACGGAAGATAATTATTTACTTAATAAGCACCTGTGATGAAAAAGAGACCAATCATTTTTGTCATTGAAGACAGCGAAATTGTTTCTGAATTATTGGCATTTAACATTGAGAAGAAATTTGAAGCTCATGTACTCATTTTCGGGACATGTGAAGGAGCAATGCGTAAGCTAATTTGGATGTTGCCAGACCTGATTTTGTTGGATTACAATTTGGATAGCTATAAGCCAAATATGATGAATGGCTTACTGTTTCTAGAAGAAATGAAAAGAAAAGACTTGAAAATACCCGTTATTATCCTTTCAGGACAGCGAGAGAAAGCAATTTCCGTAGCACTTTTGAAATTAGACGCAGTAGATTATGTGTCAAAGAATGATGATGATTTCTTGGGGAAAACAATTGAGTCCATTGATTCAACGCTTCGGTTTATTCAGAACAGGAAGGTTCAAAAGAAAAAGGAAAAAAGACGCCGGACTTATGTCAAGGTCGGGTTTGTGATCCTTTTTATTTCTATTGGAATTGTTGCGGTATCGTTATTGTATACTTGATCAATATGATAAAACGGCAATGTTAACTTGAAAAAAGGTTATTTTTGTCGCGTAAATTAATGTAATGAACGAAATTACCGTTACCATAATTGATCGAGAAGGCGAAAGCCACGAATTGGTCGCTCCAACAGACATGAGCATGAATATCATGGAAGTATGTAAAGCATACGAACTTCCTGTCAGAGGCGAGTGTGGAGGAATGGCAATGTGTGCAACATGTCAATGTTACCTCGAATCAGAGACAGACCTTCCAGAGCAAAGTGATGACGAACTAGATATGCTGGATCAAGCATTCTTTGTGAATGACAGCAGCCGATTAGGATGCCAAATTCAAATCACCGAAGAAATCAATGGTATTGTACTGCGTTTAGCTCCAGAAGAGTAGGGGCGTTCGAGCGGGCTTTCGTTTCAAATCCTCGCTCCGCTGTGGGTTTTTCACTACAATCCTTAACGCTTTCGAACTTCCCGTTCGGCGTACGGTCTTCGTAGATACATCTCCTCTTCTAACGATTTTAAGCCGATGTTTCCCGAAAACTATCGGGAGTATCAAGACCTGGAACTCTTGGATGTTTTCCTTTACAAATTGAGTCTCTCTTCTAAAGCGGAATCATCTTCAAGGAGGTCGAATCCATTGGCAATAGAATAGGAAGTGATGTCTCTTTCCCTACATAATGAACATAGACGATTGAATGATCATCATCATCATCATCATTAAGTCGAATGGTTTTTTCAACATACGTTCCTAGGCCTTTCTTTTTGTACTCTCCACTAGCTGTCTTTCGATAAGCCGTGCCGACTAAAGAAGTCGTAAATTGATCAAACTGCTTCTTATTTAGCGTATATGTAACACTAAACCGGCTACCACCTTCAGGGAAATTCACTTTAGAAAGCACTAGCTTATTTCCAAGAATTTTATTCTCAAAAACTTTTTCTTCAACAGAACCATTTGATTTCCGAGTAAAACCTTTTATAGCCAATTTCGCATTTCGATAAGTGCTCTCCCAACTAAATTCAAGATTTTCAATAAAGGAAATATCTAAGAATGAAATGTCCACCTCATTAAGAGAATCTTCCTTGTTTGAAGTTTCAATCTTCGTTTTCAATGAATCAGACTCAAATTCAACATTTTCCGAATCTACCTTAGGAATCGAGTTAGAATCGCCACAACTGGTAAAGATTAATGCAATCACTAAAAGTTTAACTATCCAATTCATCCAATCATTCTAAACATCCAACCAATCCAACCAATCCAACCAATCCAACGCGAAGCGTCCAACTATCTAATCATCCAATCCCACTACATTTTCTGAACCTTCACAACAGCTTTCTGACCGTCAGTATTTTCAATTTCCAAGAAATAAATTCCAGATTGACCTTCGAAGAATAACTCAACGTTCTCAGAAGCATCAAACTGTTCAATTAAAACAACTCTTCCACTCATATCGAGTAATCGTGTTACAATTCCGCTGTGTCCTTCATTGAATTCAACGAACAATGTACCTTCACTTGGGTTCGGATAAACAACAAGTGAACTTTCAAATGTGTTTTCTTCTAATGACAATACGACCGCATTTTTACAATCTGAAGTGTCGACACAATCTCCAAGCGATAGAATCACTGCATAATCTCCCGTAACAGTTGGAACAAACGATTGATCCGTTTCTCCTGAAATAGGTGATTGTGTTTCACAATCAATCCATTGGTAATTTAAGTTCGGTTGTGATGCAGTCAATACAGAACCGTTTTGAACAACATTTAAATTCGTAATACTAGCAGATATAGTCAGATTAAGTGTCGCCTGAGTAGAGCATGAATTTCCTGTAATTGGTTCGGAGTATGTACCGCTTGTTGTGTACGTTTGACCATTCTGAGCCCATGTATAACTTCCACAAGTTGTAATTGTTGTAACAGGATCTAGAACTTGAGGAAGATCAAAGGCTTCGACTTGATCAGAACGACTATCAGTATCACCTTGATCTGCTGAGAATCCCAATCCACGGTTGGCAAATACTGTCCAAATCAGACATTCATTCGCTCCGTTGTAAAGCAATTGATCAGCTTCAAGAATGGCATCACGTCCATCCACAAACCCTGGACTACATGGTTGTAATTTTAGTCCGTTAATCACTAAGTTCATGGCGATGTTGTTTCCTCCAGAACCAGCCGATAAATCTGGATCAAATCCATATTCATCAATTAAGGCCCAATTCAAATCCCAAAGCATCGTCGCCCAAACAAAACCAATTCCGTGTGGCTGGGAAATACTGTTGTTGTTCGTTACTCCATATGTGTAGTCGTTTACTGAAGGATTAGTGCTGTATGGTGCAGGACGAATTCCATTTCCAGTAATTGGTTCACCACTTGCGTAAGTTCCCATTCCTCGCGCATCCGTTGCTTGATCTCCAGGTTCTATTGTAATCATCATTGCAAACCAATCAGACCAACCTTCACCCATTTGTTCAGCATTTCCTAAACAATCACTGTTGTTTCCTCCACCTGTCAAGCGGTTTGAAATACCATGACCGTATTCATGTGCAATTATTCCATTGTCGAAGTCACCATCCAAAGCAAAGACTCCTGCATTGGCAAGTGTTGCATTAATTGTTCCACCGCTTTCAATTTCAGCAATTAGTGCCAAGCCATCAGCATTCGAAATCATCACACTTGGGATAGTGATTGTCACACTTGTACCTCCCATTGCAAAAGGCGCTGTCGTAACGTTATTAACAACAATAACAGCTACTGCACCAAAATCTTGAGCGCGTTGAACTTTCTGGTTAAATTGACAATCTCCTCGCATTACCAAAGCGATTTTCCCAATTAAAATTGATGCGTCTAGTGGATCAGTGCAAAGATTATAAATATCAGGCGTACCATCGTCTGCTAGAGCCAAGTCTGCGATAATTGGTGTTGTAGGTAGTCCAGGTCCAAATCCAGCTTCAACAGCAGCATAGGGTCCAGCAAGTCCTGTAGGAGAGTTAATTGTTAGAAGATCCGAAGTTGCGCTTGGCGACCATAAATACATTTGCATCCGTGGGTTTGATCCATCTCCAGGTGTCGCGAAGTTGGCATTGTTCGTACCTCCACCATCTTGCGCATCCGCGTTCACGTAATCAGAACCTTGCCCGCCATTTCCATAATTGTTTTCTTGGAAATTTCCACTTGCTTCATCAAAACCATAGCGATACCAGATGTCGTGCATCATATTGTTCATATAGAACAAATTCGTAATAGAAACGTCCACGAAAGTATTTGTAGTTTGACTTAAATCAAGTGGGAAATCGAAATTGATGGCAGCAGTTCCATTAGGAGAGAAACCAGTTCCATTGTTATCATTTTGATCTTCTGTAGCAAAGACATTATTTCCGCGTGTATTCGTATATTCTTCTCCCGAAATACCATCGTCGTCATGCCAACCGAATGGTGACGCTAATGGATCTGATGGTCCAACAACCAATGTTCTAGGTCCGTGATTTGGACTTTCTACTGGAAGCGCAAATACGTTGTATTGATCTGTTCCCGGAGGAGGTGGAGGCGACATAAAATAACTAGTAGACGTAGAGTTTACCTCATTTTTCGAAGTCGTACAAAGCTCCGACGAATGGTCGTGATCAAAGGCGCAACTAACAACCCAATCAACTTTATTTATTAAGCTACCATCGTTTGCATTAATGCGCATATTCCACCAGTGATCGGTAGAGGTTTCATAGATACTTAAGTTCCATGACAAGACTAATTGATCACCTTCAATCACATATATTAATCGAACCGGAATCGATTCTAACGAAAGCCCCTCTGCCTTAAAAATTGCAGTTTCGGCATCTCTGTCTTCTAATCGATTAAGATTTATTGGAGTGGGAAGGTTCAAACTATTCGCAGCAGCATAGATTGCTTGTTCATTGGAAAGCTTCGCTGAGCTGGTTGATGTTTTATCAGAAATATTTGGAGATAATCTATTTCCAGTTAGAATGATCTTGTCCCCCTGAATCGCAAATACAGCTGTAGCGCCATAAATTTCTATTCCGTTAATTTCTTGGCTAATGTAAACATGCTGTAAACCTGTTTGCTTTGAAACATGTTGACTAGTAATTCGCCAATTGAGGATGTCTGATTCAGAAAGCTCAAGGGCTTCTTTGTTATCCGTTAAATAGTCTTGAATTTGTTGTTTCGCGTCCTGAGAGAAGGAGAAAGAAGTCATTGCAATAAATAGCAAAGTCGTTAACGCGTTAAGCGGTTTTCGCAGAGCAATCATAAGTTATAGCTGTTTAAATTAAAAACGCAAACTACATTGCATTTTCGTTGACTAAGATAGTATCATTCCAATGTAAATCAAAATCAATGAAGAAAGTAAGCAACAGTTTACAGTTCTTAGACGGAAATTAAACGAGAAACTTTCAAACAGAATGAAAAATAGCGAGAGTACTGTCTCAACTGAAACCTTAGAAAAAGGGATCACTATGAATTAAAACGAGCAGTCGATTAGAAATAACTATCTAAACTCCGTAGGAATTTCACAAATCGGAATGGGATCCATTTTGTGTCGATTAATGCGATTCAAATGCGTGTAGATCTTAAGAACTTCTGCCTGTCGGTCACTTAATAATGATCCATCACCAGTGTATTCCATTGCCCATTCGAGTTCTGGATAAGAGGCACCAATTTGATCTTCGTCTGATCGGCCGTCTTCCCAAAGTCCATCTGTAGGTTTGGCTTCAACAATTTCTTTGATCACGCCAATCTCCGCTGCTAAGCCCCATACTTCGGACTTATTCAAATCGGCAATTGGGCCGAGGTCTACTCCGCCATCGCCATATTTTGTGTAGAATCCAACGCCGAAATCCTCAACCTTGTTTCCTGTTCCGCAGACCAAACAACCATTTACTTGACCAATCGCGTAAAGAGCCGACATTCGAAGACGAGAACGAGTATTTGCCATTGCAAGTGCATGTTCAGCAACTTCTGTAGGTAAATCCTTTTCTAACTGATCGAACGAGGCCGTTAAGTCAATATCAAGAGAAGACACGTTTGGGAAACGACTCTCAAGATCAGCAATGTGATTTTTTGCCCGATCATATTCGGCATACGTCTGACGAATCGGCATGCTCAATAGTATTGTTTTCTTTCCTGTGAGAGCACAAAGAGTGGATGTCAATCCTGAATCGACTCCGCCAGAAATACCAATAATAAAACCAGACAGCCCGGCTGTATCGCAATAATCGCTTAGCCAGGCTGTAATGTGTTCTGCAACTTTTGAATAATTCAAATTGTGCTATTTAGAATAAAATTGAAATTTTAAATTGTAGTTGTTGCTGTGTAGCCTGGTTTGAGAAATGGTTATCTTCTGTTGTACCATTAATTCCAGCAGCAGTGAACAAGGTTGTATTTCCATCATTCTTATCAAGGTGCAAAGGAGTGAACCCGTAGTAGAATCCTAATTCTGCAACCAATGACGTAGAACCAGAGAAATTCCATTCAGCTCCACCTGAAAAACCAACTGCAGATTTAAAGAAGAACATGTCTCCTTTAGCTTTCATATTTAAGTTGTCTCCTTGAACTTCCGAACTGTTACCAGGAATGTCAGCTGTATAGTTTGCACCAGCATCATCGATTTTATTTGTCAATAAGAAGCTATTTCTCAATCCAAATTTTCCGAAGTAACGGAAATACCCAATAAAATTAGTTCGGAACAATAGCATTGTAGGAATTGTTAAGTAAGTTCCTGTCTGTGTTCTAGAGCTTAATTTAAAAAGTTCTTTGCTAGCAGCTCCTGCTACTTCATCCTGCTGAAGAATTTTTGAATCATTATACCAGTAGTAAATATCGTGGTTTGCACTTGTTTTGTACTTCACATTAGAGAAGTCAAATTCTACTCCAGAGTTAAAAGCAACATTCTCATTGAACGCCCAATTTGCATTCATACCAATTGTTAGGTCAAGACCAGCACCATCGTTTGTGATGATTTTAGTTCCCATTTTTTGGAAATTTGGACCAATCGCTATTATTAATCCGGCCTGAAAATCTTTGTCTGCTGCTTCTTGAGCCATAACGCCAGTCGATAGACCAAGGAAAGCAAATATTAGTAAGGTTTTTTTCATATTCGTAATTTTAATTTAGGTCGTTGAGAAGCCTCAAATATGCACTATTTTGAGTACTTTTGACTACGAAATTAAGGATTAATAATGACTCTGAAAAGCATTTTTTTAACATCACTTCTTTTACTCGTTTTGTTCGCATGTGGCAATGATCCCTTGGACATTGATACCTCAAATGTCCAAATAGACATTTCTTATGTTGATATGGACGAAGCATTTAGAACTTCTGACTCCACAGCGCTCGTAAGAATTGTCAACGATTACAAGAATGAAATCAAGGATGTCTACGAGTATGAATTTGGACATTGTTTGAACATTGGTGACGTCTCAGATTCGTCAGTGTTCGGTGCTGTTTCGGATTTCTTAGCAGATAAATACATCAAACGTCTCGAACAACGAATTGCCTCTCAGTTCAAGAATAAATCAGCGATTCAAACTAAAATATCAAGCGGTTTCACTTATTTGAAAGCCCATTTTCCAAAGGAGAAATATCCGGAACACGTCGTTTTTTTAAACTCATTGTTTCGCTCAAGTGCCGCCTCTTTTGAATCGGATGTAGCAGTTGGATTAGAGCAGTACCTCGGGCCTAAAACAGATGTGATTCAGGAATTGCCAACGAATGAATATTATCAATGGTATAAAGATGGGATGGAAGTGAAGTTTTTGGAAAGAGATGTTCTTGCTTCATGGATTTCTGCGAACCATTTGCCTACTCCAAAGTCGGGTTCATTGGCTGAGCTCATGATTTATTGGGGAAAAGTTATCTACTTCGTAGAGGCGTCATTTCCACAAGTGGATAAAGAAATTATTATTAGGTACGCAAAAGCGGATTACGAATGGGCACTTAAAAATGAATCGTCGTACTGGCAATATTTGGTTGATCAAAAACTATTATTTGTTCTGGATGAAAGAACAAAAGCGAATATGCTTCAAGAAGGTCCATTTACTCCTGGTTTACCAGAAAAAGGTCCAGATCGATTGGGGCAATTTTTAGGTTGGAGAATGGTGCAACAATACATGGCGAATCATTCAGATTTACCCTTAAGTGAATTGAAGAACATAGGATACAACGACATTTTACAAGAATACGAAACAACAGATTAATGGAAGATAAAGTAGTGAAGACATCGGAGATTCATTTGAAAATTGGAATGAACGAAAACAACCTCCCTGTTCGAATGAAATGGAGCGCAGAAGATGGAGATGTGAAAGACGCTGAGGCGACTGCATTTTTATTGGCACTCTGGGACCCGAAAGCGAAGAACACAATGAAAATTGATTTGTGGACGAAAGATATGTCAATTGAAGAAATGAAACAGTTTTTTCATCAAACACTTCTTACGATGTCTGAAACTTTCGAAAAGGCAACGGGTGAGACGAAAATCTGTGAAGATCTTCGTGATTACTGCTACCATTTTGCCGAAAAAATGGACATCATGCCAGAAACCAAGTAAGAATGGCTGAAGGAAATTTGCGGAAAATGAAGACGACATTGGATGATCCCATTCAATATCATTTGTCACTTTCCGAAGAGCTGTGTATGAATGATTTTGTTGGAAAAGAAATCACACTTACGTGGTCGGGCCGAATCAATTGCACGAATTGTGGTAAAGTGACGAAAAAGTCGTTTGGACAAGGCTTCTGTTATCCTTGTTTTATCAGTTCACCGAACGCTGCAGAATGTATCCTTCGACCTGAACTTTGTAGAGCACACCTTGGTGAAGGCCGTGATCCTGAATGGGAAGAAAAACACCACAACCAACCTCATGTTGTTTATTTGGCAGCATCGAGCGCTGTAAAAGTGGGAGTTACACGGGCCGAACAAGTTCCGACGCGTTGGATCGATCAAGGTGCAACAGCAGCTATTCGATTGGCAGAAGTTCCAAATAGATATGAAGCAGGTCGAATTGAAGTTTCCTTGAAGGAGTTTTTTACTGACAAAACGAGCTGGCAACGAATGCTTAAAAATGAGATCGATGAGTCGATTGATTTGGAAGAAGAGAAATGGTCGCTTGAAGATCAACTACCACAAGATATTATCAGTTATTTTTCTGAAAACGATGAAATCATAGAATTGAATTATCCTGTGATCGAATTTCCTGAAAAAGTAAAAAGTGTTGGTTTTGATAAAGTTCCTACGATTCAGGGTAAATTGATGGGCATTAAAGGTCAATACCTGATATTTGAAGGAGGATTGGTCTTGAATATTCGAAAACATACCGGATACTATGTGGAAATTAACTAGTCTGATTGCACTTCTCATCTCTTTTTCATCTTCGGCTCAATTTAATTGGACTTGGACAGAATTGGATACAATGCCCTTTCGAACAGCAAATAATGCTGTTTGCGAAGCTATCGTAAATGGAGAAGAATTCGTTTATTCATTTGGAGGAATTGATCAGACTAAAACACTTACTGGAATCCATCAACGCTCATTCAAATATTCTGTGACATTGAACTCTTGGACTGAAATTGCGCCTTTACCGGATACCTTGGGAAAAATTGCAAAAGGAGCTTCATTTGTGAATGAGAAAATTTACATTCTCGGTGGATATCATGTCCTCCCGAACGGAAGTGAACTTTCTTCTGATCGTGTCCACATCTACAATCCTGCTTCAGATACATATGAAACAGATGGGGCGCCAATTCCATTAGCAATTGACGATCACGTTCAAGCAGTGTACAAAGACAGTTTGATCTTTGTGGTAACAGGATGGAGTAACACAGCTAACCGACCTGAAGTTCAAATCTACGACACTTATTTGAATCAATGGCAAGCTGGAACCTCTGTGCCAAACGACAATTTTTTCAAAGCATTTGGGGCTTCAGGAACAATCATTGGAGACACGCTTTATTATCATGGCGGAGTTTCTGGATCTTTTTCCTTTGTGGCAAGAACCTATTTGCGGAAAGGATATATTAATCCAAACGATCCAACAGACATTACGTGGGTACAGATGGCAGATGCTCCCGGAGACGCAGGTTATCGAGCAGCATGTAGTTCTGCAGGAAATACACTGTTCTGGATTGGAGGAGCATCGACAGCATACAATTACGATGGAATTGCTTACAACGGAAGTGGGGGGGTTGATCCTTCAGCTAGAGTGTTACATTTTAGTCTGCACGATTATCAATACAACGACGAGACTTCAGAGCCTTTTGGTGTGATGGATTTACGTGGAATAGCGAAGCTATCAAATAATCGTTGGATCATCTGCGGTGGAATGGACACGAATCAAGTGGTGTCGAATCGAACATTTTTATTGGAAAATCCGTCTGTTTTTATTGATGAGATAATTGCAATAAATGGATTCGAGGTTCGATACTTTCCTGATGAAATTGTAATAGGTAGTGTTTTTACAAGTGCTGCAAAATTGATTTCAATGAACGGTAATATCGTTCACGAGTGGAGAAAAGATGAAAATGTTAAGATAATTAGAAGTCAGTTTGAGACAGGTATCTATTTATTCGAACAAGAAGGAAATACAATTCGCATACGTATATAGCATGGCAGGAAAAGACAAATTAAGAAGATTCGCAGCAGTAAAGGAATTCGATAATTTCTTCGAACCAGCAATTGATGAGCCTTTCAAAATGAAAGGAAAGTGGCGTGAAGAATATTTCAAGAACGATAATCCGATTGTTTTAGAGTTGGGTTGTGGCAAAGGAGAATACAGTGTCGGCCTTGCCAAGCATTTCCCGAATAAGAACTTTATTGGAGTTGATATCAAAGGCGCGCGTATGTTTATTGGTGCTGAAGAGGCATTGAATGATAAAATGTCGAATGTGGCATTTTTGAGAACACGTATCGACTTCATCAATGATTATTTTGCAGAAAGCGAAATAGATGAAATTTGGTTGACATTTTCTGATCCTCAACCAAAAAAGCCACGCAAGCGTTTGAGCTCTTCGTTGTTTATGGAACGGTATCGAAAATTATTGAAGCCAGGTGGACTCGTACACATGAAAACGGACAGCGATTTATTGTTCGAATACACAGTAGAAGAGATCAAGAATCAACCGTATGAATTACTTGAACTCACATGGGATCTTTACGGTGAATTACCAGAAAACATTGATCCAACTACGCGCGAAATATTTCATATCAAAACACACTACGAGAAACTGTTTACGGCAAAGGGCTCAGTGATTAAGTACTGTAAATTCAAGATCAACTAGTACCTGTTTTCGAGTCAATAAGAATTGAAAACCATGATAACCATTTTGTTTAGAAATTTCTGGATAGTACTTATTATAATGACAGTTGTTAATGCTTTTATTATGAAGTATCGCTCCAGAAGTTATATTGCTGAATCCCCAGAACTTAAAAAAGGATATGACAAGCTGTTTAGCGGTATGATTTTATACTGCAATATTCCTTGGGTCATTATGGGCTTGGGTGTATTGCTTGGATTTACGAATGGGATGTTCGATTATTTCAATCCTAAGTCAATGAATTTGATGGTCTTGTTTTTTCATTTTTCTATAGTTGTTCTTTGGGGCTTGAGTCTTTGGTGGGTTTATTTCAATAAGGGCGCTGAGTTCATTGAGAAGCACCCTGGGTTTATTCAAGTTCGAAGCTTTGGTAAACGTTCAAATGTTACTGCAAAACAAATCAAACTATTTTACCCATTGATGTTATTAGGTGGAGTGCTTGGTATGATCATGATGTGGGTGAAAGACATTCCTACTCCTTCGTTTTAGTAGTTCTCCTATTCACAGTTGTAATAATCCTTGCCTTTAAAAGCAACGCTTTTTCTTTTTGGAGCTATATCGATATATGTCAATTTCGCAATATATCTATTTCGCAATATTGCGAAATAGATATTGGACAATCCTGTCGGTAATAAACCGCACAGCATTCTTTTCGGAGCTCAGGTGACACGTATATTGACCTTCCCGAGCAGAATATTTTGATTTTTTTTTCGTTTTTGTGTTTACCTTCTCTCATTGGTGCACATCTACCTATAAACTACACATATGTCAAAGCTCATATTACTACTCGCAGTTGCATTCAGTTCTTCCTCCTTTTCTCAAGTTTCGTGCTCTCATTGTACAAGTATTGTGGATGCCTTAGAGAATCCAGCTGGCGTAACTCATCTTGACCTCCACGCACTTGGTTTGGGTCAACTTCCCAAGGAAATTAATCAATTTGTCAATCTGAAATCCTTAAACCTGAGTGAAAACTTTATTGAGGAGATAAATTTTGATACACTACAACTTTCTGGACTCGAAGTGTTGGACATATCCAAGAACCCAGGATTTAACACGTTTGCACTTGAGGGAATTGAAACATGTTCGCCTAACCTTAAGAACATTAATTTCAGTAATACGAATTGCATCTCTGTTTCGCCAACATTAGCGAAATGTAAAGAACTTAAAATACTGAATCTAAGCAATAATTGGATTCAGTTTTTACCGAAACAACTAGGTGATTTGGATAAATTGATTACCCTCAATCTCGGCAATAATCAATTGAAACTACTGCCATTTCTTGATGACCTCTGGAAATTGGAAGAACTTGACATATCGGAAAATGAAGACCTTCACCTGAAGGAAGTTGGCGCATCGCTTTTACTCAAGGAATCGCTGAAGAGCTTAATCGTTACCCCAGAAGAGAAATTATCAAAAGGTTTACCAAATGTATTTGAAGTTCTGGCCATTGAGAAATTGACCATTAAGAATGGCTCGATTGATGCATTAAATAGTCGACTTTCGAGGAATGTCACATTAAAAACAATCGTTCTTGACAATGTTAATGTCCTCAACCCAAAAAGATTTACAGCTTGGTTGAATCGAATGACAAATGTCAGTCGTATTGAGTTTAAGAATATGGTTGTCCCAAAGTTATTGGATGAAATTGTTTCAGTGAACGTTATGCAGTTTGATTATTGTATGATCTCAGATAAGGATGAATTACGGAAGGTAAAACCTCGAATTACCATGATTGCACATGCAACGGATATTTCCCAAGGTAATTACGTTGGGAATGCGAAAATCCTCGATTTAGCCGAATCAAATGTAGTTGTTACTCCAGATGTTGTTGTTATGAATGATGACATGATCGACAATAAGTTGGTCCCAATCGTAAAGCAACGAGAACAAGTGAGTATCATACAAGCAGATACACCTTGTCATGTGCGAACTGAAAATTCCTTTTTTGAGATTCCAAGTGAGGCATTTTTAACTCAATCAGGACAAATTTATGAAGGAGAGGTAAAGGTCGTCGTGAAAGAATACATGGATCCGATCGAAAATGCACTGACGAGCACGCCAATGGTTTATCGAACAAATGGAAGAAACGAACTCTTTTCATCTTCTGGAATGCTAGATTTTCGTGCATATGATGACCAAGGAAATGAACTTAAACCGAATCCCGAAAGCACAATTCAAGTGCAAATGAATGATCTACAACCTTCCCAGAGTCCAGATTTTTATACCTTCAACGAATCGACCAACAATTGGGAATCAGAATTGCCTCCAGTATCAAGCCGATTAGCGCGTAGAAAAAGTCGTGTATTGGATTCGTTGAATAAAATATCTGCTGCCGAAGTAACAGGGTTTCAGCAAGTGCCGATCTTCTTGAATTTGAAATACAAGAGAAGCCGGAGAGACCCATATATCTTGTCGTTTACTGTTGAGAAGGGAAGAAGAACGCCAATTCGGAAAGTCCCAAGTTTCACGAGGTTTCTCTATTCTTCAAACGCCGATCAGTCGTGGGTGGCAAGAAGAAATTCATGGAAAATTGATACTACGCTTACGGATGAGATGAAGAATGTTTTATCAAAGGTTAAAAAAGACACTCGTCGTGTAAAGCGATCTTGGGGAGATGAGCCGAATTCTGGAAACTTTGTTGTACCAAGGGTTATTAAAAATCTTGAAATGGAGCCGAACATTGAAAACGACAACTACATTTTAAGCTTTGTCTATCAAGATACAGTACGTAGGTTTCCTGTAGTGCCAAATTTCGGTGGGTCGATTCGACGGATTCAAGCAAAGGAAAAGGCAAACTTTAAAAGTTTTTTATTGGCTCAGAAAACCGCAAAAAAGGAGCAGGCTGTTATTGAGAGGTATGAGAAGACCGTTTTAGAAAAGTACGCGCAAGTAGTACGTGAAAGAAGAGCACAAGCAATTGCAACGTTTCCAGATTTTGAAACAGCAAATAGAGAGTATTTACGATTTGGCTTGAGTTCTTTTGGCTTGGTGAACTGCGATTATTTCTTCAGAAACGTCCCTGATAATTATATTGCTTTCGATACCGTTGGTACCGATGTTAACGGTCGAGCGATTAATGTTCCATATGATGTTCGTAATGTGTACTTGGATGACAATGTTTTTGTCGCAACGAGTTCTGATAAAGTTCCGATTTACAAGAATAGACGAGCGATTATTTTCTTTTTGATTTCACCCGTGGAGATTGCAATCGTAAAAGGATGGGAGCGACTTAAAAATGGATTTTGTCAGCCAACAGTAGAGCGGGTTTCAATTAGTGAAAGTGATAGTCCTGCTGCAATCAAACGGAAAATTTTAGCTGCTGGAGGATGAAAAAAATGATTCTTATTTCCCTGAGTTTTTTGTGTCATTTTTCTGACGCTCAAGTTCGTGTGTTCAATCAGCATGCGAAAGAGCTCATTGAAGCGAAAGATACCGTAATGGAAATTGAAGAAAACTCAGCGAGCAATGAAGAATATGATTTTTTAGTGAATGGAAGTGATCGATTGAATGCAATATTATTATCTGAAACGAAATCGGTCTCACGTGCGCGCCCTGATGAATTGAAAAAAAGTCAAACCTTGATGTCTTTGGCAAGTTTGGCGACAACAGCATGGAAGGGAACGCAATATGCAGATGCAAAGAAGTGGCGGGCGCTCTCAAAGCATTTTCAGCGAGCTTTTAATCGATCAACGTCAAAATTTAATTATACAAAGGAGATTTCCTTTCGAATTAAGCTCGTTAACAATCACGGGAAGAGATTCTATTGTGATAAGAAAGTTGGTGTCAGTGATCTGAACCTGTACTCAGGCAAAAAACCGACTGGATTGACTAAATCTGAGAAAGAAGAACAACCCGATCCAGTTCCATTGGACTATTTCACGGAACAAGATTTAGTGAATCAGTTTATGAGACAGCTCAACAGACAGAAAATTATGCGTGATTTGAAAAGTGGGCGTTATGCTTGCGTTGGAATCAGTGTTGAAATTGACGAACGTACACTCAACAAAAAACGAATCCCTACAGCTAGAGTTGTGATCATTTTCGGTGCTCGACGTTTGCGAGATCTTCGATTAAAAGAGCCATCAACGGAAGATGCCCCATGATTAATCAGTTGTTTACTGTTTGATTTGACTGCATTCGTGTCAAACTAATAAACACTGCACTATTATGAAAAATGTTATTTTAATTTTCTCCTTGATTTTGTCAACTGCAGTCTTTGCGGTGAACACAGAACGGAATAAGGGTGAAAATCCTGCTACGGTAGAAAATGCAAGCGTAACGGAATCGGAGCTGCAATGAGTGCTATTCGATCGTCTTGGCCAAATGCAACAGGAAATTTGAGTTATTCTGGATCAGTAGTTTCTTCTTGTTTCGCTGGTGGATTTATCACAAATGTGACCTTTTACAAAACGCCAAATTGCCCACCAAACCAAATTTGTCCAGCTGTGATTGAAATCATTGGTACGGTAACCTTGGATTGTGAAGGAAACGTGATGAACGTGTCTTGTGGAGGTGGTGGTGGATTTTTGATCATCTAAGTAAGAAACTTTCAAATAAAAAAAGTCGCTGTGAATTCCGATATCTATCGGAATTCACAGCGACTTTTTCTTTAAATAGATTTATCTAAGCGACTTTTAGTTTCGCCATTTTTGATTTCGAAAATTGT
>NVXP01000153.1 GCA_002733985.1 Fluviicola sp.
TGAGCTTAGGGTGTTGTGCGAAAGAAGAAAGATTGGGGGATCTGACCCTCCCAGTCTGCCATAGACAAGCGAAATGGCTCTCGACCGACAACAGAGCACGGGGTCGTCGAAGGATTGGTGTTTCCACCGTTTCCCTTTCAAACCCAACACGTGCCTGTGCGGAAAGCCGGGGCCACCCCAATCCCAAAAGCCCGAAGGTTTTTGTATAAAGTATCAACGTTTCTTCCGCAGTCCTTGCCGCCCCCAACTTCTTAGGTGGTTGAAGTTCTCATTGTTGCCGTCGGGAAGTTGCGGTGGACGATACGGTTGTTAGCCCCCTCTCGTTGTTGAGTCTTTTTCGGTTGCCCCCCTGTAAGAAATAATAAAAAAGGAGAAGGGAGGAGTAAGAAAAGAAAGTGCAGGCAGCGCGGCTTCCTCTCTGATGGTGCGGGCGTCTCGGTCAATCGGCGGCGTCGTGCTCGGCATCTCGGAAAATATCGTCATGTTTTGGCATTATCTCTCATCTTCTGGCGTTCTTTTCGGCGACTACTTCCAAAGTCGGCCAAAAAGGAAGCCCATCACCCCACTCCTCCGTGGTTGAGGTTCCGGCAGCTCAGACCCGAGCGTCGGGCAGGAGGGTAAAGTCTGACCAATGGTTGGTAAGTAGCGACTTTGGCCTTCTGCTGGCGCTGGGGCTTGTGCTGCGGAGCTCGCGGCGGAGTGGGTTTGGTGAAGTCGACTGCTGTTGAAGCAGCTTTCTTCTTCTTCTTCTAGCAAGGCGAAACGCCGTTGCACCAGTACTTCTTCAATCTGGTGGAGCTGCTGTTGCTCCACCCCTTGCGGTTCGTCGTTCTCTTCTTGATCATACGGATTGTGATATTCCGGCCTTGGCTGTTCTGTGATGGGGCCGGTGAGCACGTGCGGGGAGCTGATACCATCGTTAGGATCTCCCTCAGGTGGGAGCTCGTCGCGAATGGTGATCCGCTCTCGGGTGCTGAATCCGTGTCGGGCTTCGGCGTTCAAAAGAGAAACGGCTTGGCACTTGATGACTGCTCGTCGAACGTCGTCCTGTACGTCATGGATCGTATCGAATGGCTTCCTTGACGCTTCGACGAGAGTTTTGCAGAACCAAAGTGCTTGAGGGGAGAGGCTTCCCACTGAGGTGCAGGCGAAAGTGATGAACAAGTCACCTTGCAGGTTAGAAGCCAGAAGGTATTTCTGCTCCTTCTCTTCCTCTCTCACCCTGAAGTTGGCGTCAACTGTTTGGTGGCGCACTTGTGTTCTCGTAGCTCCTCCAAGGAACGTGTAGTCAATAAGGACTCGGCCGACGGAGCCAAAGGTCACGGCAAGGTCGGGGCGCATGGTCTTTGCGGAGAGGAGGTAATTTGGATCGCAAGGATCTCCAGGTTGTCGGTCGGCGACGTGCTGTTCGATGTCACAACGACGAACGTATTGTCCGCAGGGGCAGTTCACGATCTTCAAGTCCCCGGGCTCGCCAGTCTCCACGGTGACGCCTCTGGAGCGACAGATTTGGCGGAGCTCATCACCGAACAGTTGGTGTGCGTGGGCGGAGTTCTGACCTTTGATCCTTCCGCACCCTCGAACGTGGTGATTGAATTCTTCGAGGGGCAGGCTGACTTTACATCCAACGCAGTGCGTGTCTGGTTGAAGTAGTCTGTACGGGGCGCATAGCCTCATGCGGATTCCGGCGCTGGCTTCGTCGTTGTTCATGGTGTATTCCACATCCTTGATCGATCGATACCATCGTGAGGTCCCTGTTTGTCGGCACTGTTCCAGGTGGAGCTTGTGAACAGCGTTTCTTTCAAGCGACTCGAGAAGCTCTGTCATGATGGAGAGGGTTCCCGCTTCTTGGCTTGGGACACCTTGGGCTCCGAAGGCAAAAGCGTACGATGCAGAGTATGCGACATGGCGAATCGCCCGCATGCTGGTCCAACCGCACCCTCCGAGTTTGTATGGAAGGGTGGCCATGCCCATTGTTGCCACTGTTGGCTCGACCTTGGCGAATGTAGACCAGGCCTTCACGACCATTGCATCGAACGCCATGGTGAAGCTTTTCGTGAGGTCTGGGTTGTGCGTGCGGATCAGGAAGTTGGCACGCGGTGCTGCGCAAGCTGTGAGAAGTGTGGTGAAAGCGGTTCCTTTCACCAGCTGCAGTCGATCAAAGTACCTCTCATGCTTGGGGAGCTCACGTTCCAGTGCGGCTTGCACAGCGTCAGGGAGTCCATGGTGTACGCCGAGGATCTTGATGGAATCCTGCCTCCACATGAAATTATCCAGTCCTGGGGGTTGCTGATCGTACTGGGAACTCCATTCGCACTTGGATGCATTCAGGCGCATTCCAATTCCATTGAGGCCGTTTTCGATGAATTTGGTGCAACGGACGAGGTCTCCAATGTCATCGGATTGGAGGGTAATGTCGTCGAGGTAGGCGTAAATGCTGATCAATGGAAAGTGCTCCTGTGCTTCCCTCAGGGTCTTCTGGATGACTAAAGAGAAGAAGAGACCTCCCAAGACGTCACCCTGTCGAGTGCCGCGCTGCGACTGGATGATTGCGTCCTTCTTACCTCTGTGAAAGTGTAGTGAAGACGGTTTGGAGTACGCAAGGTTCCAAAGTCCAAAGAAGGGTGAGAAGATAGACTCATGGTCAATGAGGGCTTCCTTGATGTCCTTACGGTATGGTGTGTTGAACGCGTTGGCTGCGTCCAGAGCGACCGTGCAGACTCGATCCTTGAGCCAGTTCTCGCTGATGTGGTGCGTGCAGTACTCGCACCCCCCTTTGATGCCTTGGCCATACTGGACCCCGCCGAAGAAGTCGTCGAGCTTTGGTCGAACGGAGCCTACGACGACAGTTGCGGACACTTTCAATAGTGCCTCTCCGCAGGCGATTGGTCTTACTCCCTTCCACTCCTCACCTGGCTTCGCCTTTGGAAGCGCAATGAGTCTGCACGCTGTCAGACGGTCTCTGTTGGCGGGGTGGATCCTGTCGTTGATGATGTCCAGGATGAGTTCTGTGAGATCTGCCTTGGTGCGGTTGTCCTGGGAGAGTGGGAGTAGGAGTTCGGGGGTCCAGCCCGTGCGACCAGAGGCAGCTCCATTGCAGCAGTGGCGGATAGCTTTGACGAGGTCCTTGTCGTCGAGGTTGGGAAATCCGGGGACGTTCAGGACAAGTCCATCGGCTTCGTGCGACGAATCCATTGGATGGAGGCGCTCAAGGTCCTCGACTGTTTTGTCGAAGTCGTAGTCAGCTGCGGCTGGAGCTCTCATGAGGATCTTTGCTGCCTTCGAGATGTTTCCGGCCAAGAGTTGGCGAAGGCATGCTGAAACAGCTCGTTTGTCTTCCGTCTTCTTGTTTTGGGGTCGCTTCCCTCCCTCCTGCGTCTGCTCCAAGATGGCTCCACTCATCTGTTCATTCATGTGTCTTCGACGCATCCTCGAGGATGTTTTGCATGTGAGCTCTCTCATGGATTCCTTTGGTAGGCTGAGGAAGGAGTGCAACATGTTGTTACGATCAGTTCTGCCGGCTTGGCGGTATCCATTGATCTTGGAGGCTGTGAGACCGACCCATTGTTCCGTGTGTCGTTTTGGGACATATGAGTAGGTCTTGATGTTCTCATCGTCGAGGCTTCGATGTGTCTCTTCCTCCACCCTTACGTACGGTCTCGTTGCTGGCGGTTGTGGGTTCGTTGGGGCGTACGTTCTCTCCTGGGCTCTCTGGCGCGGGATGGGGCTCTGTCTTCGCGCGGCTGCTGAGGTTCTCGGAGTTGTCCCGGTACGAGCGGCAGGAGGAGGTGTCGCACTGCGGCCTGCCGTTTGGCGTGGTATGGGCGAAATACGGGTTGTCGGTCTGCTTACCTCTACCTGTGCCGGTGGTGGTGGGCTATTGCGTCGTTGCTGGGCAGTCGTTCTTGTGCTCGTGACCCTTGGTTGGTCAGCAACGTGGATGGTGACTGATCTTGTGGATGAGGGTCTCACGTTCATCGTAGGTTGTCGAACATTGTGGGCCTCAATGTTAACTGTCGTTCCTCGTCTGGCTGCGGTAGCAGATTCGTGGCTTGTGGAGGAGATTGACTCATGGAACTGGTTTACGAGTTGCGACGAGCGGCTGAGTGGCGACAACTCTGGGAATTGATCGTCTGTATCCTGCTGCGTGGCCTGCTCTGGTGGTGCGGGACTGTCGCATCGTGTCATCCTAGTGCTTGATGCTTGGACGACGCCTTTAATGCTGGCGCGTGGGGGTGCACCGGTGATGGCCGCGGTTTGACGAGGGTGTCGTAAGGGAACGGGTTGCAGCGTACTGGTTGCATCATGCTGGCCAACGGCTTGGGAGGAGCGAATTGGTGGCGACGGGACATGTTCTTCTTTTGCCTGCTCGGTCTCTCTGCTCCTTGTGGTTGTTCGTCGTGGAGAGGTCGCTGGTGGTGGTTGTGGCGTCGGCTCTGTTTGATGGGCTTCCCTGCCCTTGAGGAGGTTGACGATAGCATTGCATACAGCTTTGTTTTGTTTCCCCTGGTACCATGATATGAGCGTCCGGGTGTCCTGTTCGATCGGGTGTGTATCCGAAGGCTTCAGCAGTTCAGTCAAGAACGGTATGATCTCTTCTTCGTGGTTGCTTACTTCAGCCTCTGTGACGGCTTCGTTGGCGTCTTGGTGAAAGCAGCTTGTTGCTCCCCGTAGACCTGGGATAGTTGCCATGGCGCAGAGCGTCTGAATGTTCGTCGGGAACTGCTCGGCCATGACGATCATTTGAAGGAGCTCCGCTGCGGCTGAGCGGCTTTTCCGATCTTCGGAGGTGCGTATGATGCTCAGGAGCGATGCCCTGATATCTTTGTTCGAAAGGGCCGCGCTCGGGTTGCTGGACATCATTTTGGTCAATTCAGTCATGGCGTTGAGCTGCTGACTCGGCTCCGAAAGCTTTCTTATGGCGATGATTACCATCTCTTCATGCGTAGCTTGCTTGGGGAGGCGGAGCCTGACGGGTGCCTGCCCTGTGTTGTCGCTGTTGGAGGCCTTCTTCTCTGTGAAATCGTTGAATTGCTTTATGTAATCGTCGGCTCGCGCTTTAAGATTGGGCTTGCAGTCACAGATTCTCATGATCATCGCAATTAGTTCGCCATCCCCTTTCTTGTTCCTGAGGGATTCGATGATGTGGAAGAGTTGTTCGTGCCACTCTGGTTTTGTCCAGAACCTCGTGTATGTTCGATCGTTGCCGGGGCGCGCTAGTCGGGCAAGGAGGAGTCTTTCAGTCCACTCAACACTGTCGCTGGCTTCTGGGGCGATAACAAACATCTGGTCAGCGCTCGGGGGTGGGACATCTGTTCTCTTCGGCGCCTTCGGTCTTTCTTTTTCGCCGGTCTTCTCAGTGGTGGGCCCGGGATGCGGATGGACGTCCCCTGACAGGGAGATAAGCGTGGCTGCAGAGTTCCACGCTGTCGATGGCTTGAAGGCGAGGCACATTCTGGCCTTTCCTCCTGTTGCGGTGTTTTCCATCGAGATGGCTCTCCCGAAGTTGCAAAGTAGGATGTTGCTGATGCGTTGGATTCGGGGTGCAGCTTGGTATTGCTTCTTGCTCCTCTTGTTCCTCTTTCTCTTCCCTCCGTGGGCTTGGCATCGCCTAAGTGTTGAACACTGCGGGTTGCTTACGGCGAGGCTGAGGGCGATGATCAGGACGACGATGTGGACTATTCTGTTTGGTACTATCACCATCTTCCTTCGGCGGTGGTTTCTCCCGAACTGTACGTTTGAGATGAGCTTTGATCTGCGCTTGGATGGCGTGCTCGTGTTGGCCGTGAAATGGGCGATGGCGCTCAGCATGAGGATGATTGCTAACGCTGCCCAGTTTGTGTCGTTCAATTCGGATCTAGTGTGCTCATTCCTGTGATTCAAACCAGCGGTGTGCAGTATGTTGTGCATGGTGATGATCTCCGGATTGGTGAGGAACGTTGGTCTAGTGTTCCTCGCTCGAGCTGTTTTCCAAAAGGACGTTGTGTTGTTTTGTAGATTTTTGTTTTGATTTCTGTTTTTGCGATTGAATCCCACAGACGACTGTGTTGCTGTTGTTGGTAGTGTCCAACACTGGGATGGTGTGTTTGTGTTCTCCTTCTGCCCGCGGAAAAAGTTGTGTGTTAGAAGCAAAGTCAAGTTGAAAGAAAGAGTGATGAGCATTGAACGGGGGAGTCGAGAGGGGGCTCATCTAGGGCAACCCATGTGGTAGGTCGCCCGCCCGCTCCCTCGGCGGTAACGTACAGCGCTCGAGGCCTGTTCGGCACCGGAATTGGGGCATT
>NVXP01000033.1 GCA_002733985.1 Fluviicola sp.
TCAACACCTGTTGATCTTGCGGATTCATCAAGAATGTTTAAAATCAAAACACGTTTCACTGGACACGGACACAATGGAAATGTAAACTGCTGTGAGTGGGATTCGAAAGATCACATGATTATTGTTGACGGTGTTCAGCGCTTTACATGGGAGATTTGGGAAGAAACAGCGTGTGGAGACAATCCAAACATTAGTCAAGGTGGAACATGGCCGTATGCACGTGAAGGATGGTGTCCTGGAGATTTAGTAAAGGAATACGATCACGATTTAACTCCATGGGTAACTCCTGGAACGACAGTACAACTTGATTATGACATTGAAGATATTCCATCAAATGATCAAGCCCAAGGAAATGGGAATTACGTTGCTGCCTTAGATTTGATTTCTTATTCAGCACCAAACTTCCAAAATGATGCTGCGATCATTGATATTCTCAATCCAAATAATTGGGAATACTACGGAAAGTGGAATCCTAGCTGTCAGAATCCACGTGTGATTTTACAGAACACAGGAGAACAAGATTTGACTTCATGTACAATCAAAATCTGGGTAAGCTATGGTAACTTCATCGAATACGATTGGACAGGAAGTCTTGGTTTCTTGGATAAGGAAGTTGTAGAGATCCCTGTAACAGATCCTGGTGCATTCTGGACTGCTCCAAGTGGGGAGCAGACATTCACTGCTCAAGTTTGGAACATTGAAAATGACCCAGCCTTGGATGAATATCCTCACAACAATGTCAAAACGGCTAAATTTGATTCACCGGAAAGCATTTTTGGAGCGTTCTACGTTCAATTTACAACGAACAACAAAGCCTTCGAGAACAAATGGCGTTTAGAAGATAGTGATGGAAACATGATTTTTGAACGAACGAGTTTATCGAACTCAACATTGTACCGTGATACATTTGATTTGGCTCCAGGTTGCTACAGTATTCTCCTAGAAGACAATGATAGCGATGGAATCGGATTCTGGTACTCAGGGATACCTGTATCTCAGGGAGGAGAAGGAGAAACAACTGGATCATTCCGCCTGCGATTAGTAGGAGGGACATGGATTGAATTCTTCCCAGCTGACTTCGGAAATTTCCACCGATACAATTTTTCAGTAGGTTTTACCGTTAATACAGAAGAACAAGAATTGGATCACGAGATTGTGATTTTCCCGAACCCGAATAGTGGATCATTTGACATCGAGTTGAGTGGATACGTCGGAAATGAAGCAGAACTTCAAATATATGATTTGATGGGACGTGAAGTAATAAGAGAGAAAATGAATGCACAATCTAATTTTGCAAGTTCTAAAGTTGAATTATTGGATGCTCCAGCTGGACATTACGTCATTAAGATCGTAACAGCAACTGGAGTTTATACTGAAGAATTTGTGATTCAATAAGAATAGTTCGCTGTTCTAATCAATTTCAAATTAGGCATCTCGTCCCGATAACTATCAGGATAGAGGTGCCTTTTTTCGTTGGGCGTTACCCGACAATTCCAATGAATTGTAATGTCAGGTCAGGCTTTCCATTGCAAATCCTCGTTCGTACCTCACTGTGGGTTTTCCATTGTAATCCTTAACGCAGACAAACGTTTCTTACCGCGAAGTTGCAAGCTTCGCCGCAAAGAAAATTAACGATCATTCCTGCCCTCAGGTTTTTGGTTTTGTATGTATACTGCTACAACTGTTCATTGTCACAAATGCTTCCTTTCAAGCAGCATCAATTTTTCTTTGCGCTGCGCTGCAGTTGCGACCTTTGCTGTAAATCAAAACAATACCCAATTGCCACAATAATCACGCGTTTTCTTCTAATGATTCACTACTTTTGTCCCACGTTTTTGAAATAGAAATCATGACATACGACATTGCAATAATTGGTGGAGGAATCGTTGGAGCAGCAACTTTGTACAAAATGCAAACGCGCTACCCTGATTTAAAAATCGCATTGATAGAGAAAGAGGAACTCTTAGCAGATCACCAAACTGGGCACAATTCAGGGGTTATCCACTCAGGATTGTACTACAAGCCAGGTTCCTTGAAAGCTAAAAATTGTATCGAAGGTCGGCATGAGCTCGTTGCATTTGCAAAAGAGCACGGAATCGATCACGATGTCTGCGGGAAGGTCGTTGTTGCTACTGATCCAGTGGAAATTCCTCGCATGGAAAAAATCTTCCAAATAGGATTAGAGAACAAGATCGAAGGAATTAAAATGCTTACCGCTGAAGAAGTCAAAGAAATTGAGCCCCACTGCGAAAGCATTGGCGGAATCTGGGTTCCATGTACAGGAATTATTGATTTCCGTGGAGCGACAATAAAGATGGCTGAATTAGCCCTCAACATTCAAAAAGAAAGTAAAGTATTCTTAGGTTACGAAGTAATAGACATCGAGAAGAAAGGCGATATCTCAATCGTGGTCACTAAAAAGAATAAAATCGAAGCGAAAAACTTGATTTTCTGTGCCGGATTGCAAGCAGATCGTATGGCGAAAAAAGATGGTGTTAACTTGAAAGAAAGAGTCGTTGGTTTCCGTGGAGATTACTACGAATTGACAGAGCAAGGAAAGCACAAAATAAAAAACCTCATTTACCCAGTTCCAGATCCAGATTTCCCATTCTTGGGTGTTCACTTCACGCGAATGACAGATGGGGAAATCGAATGTGGACCAAATGCAGTCTTCACATTCAAACGTGAAGGTTACGGGAAAACAGATTTCTCATGGAGAGATACATGGGATGCGTTGACCTACAGAGGAACATGGAAATTGTTCTTCAAGAACATGAAATTTGGAATCAATGAGTACCGAAGAGCTTTTTCGAAAAGATTGTTCCTCAAAACTTTGCAGCGAATGGTTCCTAGTTTAACAATGGATGATTTGAAGCCAGGTCGTTCTGGTGTTCGTGCGTTGCTTTTGCGTCAGGATGGCGATACACGCGATGATTTCCGAATTGAGTACCACGGGAATGCAATTCATGTTTTGAATGCACCTTCGCCTGCTGCTACGGCTTCATTGGCTATTGGTGGATACGTTACTGATCTTGCGGAAGAACAATTTGGGTTGAAGAAGTAACTCAAGATTAATTTTTTTTCTGAAAATCTATGARTAAAGCACTCAAAATAGTACTAATCAGCATCGGAGCTATTTTTGCGATCGGTATAATTTCATTAATGTATATCGGAGCGAATTCTCCTGACACCTGCATCTATAAAGAAAACGAAATACCCCGTAAGTATAAGGAGCAATTAAATGCATTGTCTYTACTTTCTGAAGATGAAAAAATCGTGTTCTTGTACTCGGATGCTATGTTGAACATTACAGATGGCTTATACATGCTAACTAATAAGCACTTAATTCTATATATCGCAGAATGGGAGGTGCCAGAGTTAATAATTGAGTTTTCAGAAATTGATTTTATCGATATTGAATACGACGATTCTTTCTTAGTTGATAGTTATATTACTATTGAAACAGCTGATGGTTTAATGGTAGAATTCCCAGTTTCAAGTGATAAAGGGAGAGATCATGATTTTTTCAATTACCTCCAGAAAAAAGTCGAAGAGTCACATTGAAAGGCGAAAAGCCTCTTATTCAATCACAATTTTCTGAACTCCAATTTTTCCATCAACCTGAACTTTTACGAAGTAAATTCCTTGAGCGAGACTTGAAACATTAATTGAATTGGATGATTCTGTCAATGTTTTCGTCAAAATGACTTGACCAAATGTATTAATGAATTCTACTTCTAACTCAGTTCCCAATTCAGATTGTATTGTTAGAAAATCACTCGCTGGATTCGGGAAGATCTCTATTCCAAGTGCTTCAATTGTTTCGTCAACGCTCACTAATTGTTCTAGCGTATGTGGAGCCAAGCAATACGGATACGTATCATTTGGTCCAATTTTAACCACGCAGACATGATGATAACCCAAATTCACACTGTTGGTACCTCCAACGGCAATTGCACCTCCATCACTCGTTGGGATGAGGTGATTCAAGAAATCTGGTGCGTAGTGTGAAATCGTGGCTGCAGTGATTTCCCAATGCAAGGTATCCGAAAAACGACCGATTGCAATGTCATTCGCATCTACGTGAGACCAAACATCCCAAAGGCTATATGCTATGTAGTATTTATTGGGAGTTTCAAACGGAACAACAGCCAATGCCATTCGCTCTCCTGTGGATCCTGAATACCGCTCCTGAACAATATTTCCATCCAAATCATATCGGAAATAGAACTCGTACAACAGGGTATCACTGACTTTGTCAGTGTATCCAACACCAACAATTTCAGAATTTATGACATGAATATCATTGATGTACGTGTTTCCAAGGTAACCGTAGGTCTTGGTCCAGTAAATCGTTCCGTCCTCATGAATTTTCATCACACAACCCTTGATTTTTGATGAATCCGCGACATACATTGAGCCTGCGAGAAAATAAGTGGAATCGTCCAGTGCGTGAATGCTCGTTAACATATCATCACCGTCCGTACCGAGTTGTTTTGTCCACAGCGTATCACCATTTTGATCTGTTCGAACGATATAAATGTCCTTGTTCGAATTCATCGTTGAGTTTGACTCCCCAACCATGAGAACACCAGAATCGGCAGTCATAACAGCATCATGAACACGTTCCCATCCAAATTTACCATAACTCTTTTCCCATTCTAAGTTGCCTGATTCATCCGTTTTGACCAAATAGAAATCATACCCGCCATTTCCATAGGAATTCGTGTGCCCTGCGATGTAAAATCCAACATTCTCCTTGTAGAGAACCCGCCGACCGACGTCCGTTTCAGGGCCGCCATAATGATTTGACCAAAGATAATTTCCAGCACTATCAATTTTCATCAAGAAAGCCTCTGATCCCGAACCAAAAAAACTACTCGATGATCCAGTTACAGCATAACTACTGTCATTCAACTGAACAATTCCTTCGCCATAATCATCCCCAGCATCAGAATACAACTTGAAGAAATTGATCTGTCCGTAACTGGAATTTGCGAGTAAAAGCAAGAAGATAATTCGTAAAGTTGGCATTGCTTTTCTAAGGGTTTCGGTGTCTAAATGGTTGACTATTTGAATGAAACTAAGTTAAGGAAAATTTGATTAGTTCGATTGTCCGATTTTCTGACCGCTTTGCTCTTGGATTACGTCTAATCTAGACTAGCCTCTAAACAATCCAACAATCCAACAATCCAACAATCCAACACCTGCGAAGCAAGACGCGTAGCGAATCCAACACCGCCGCAGGCAGCAGTGAAGCTAATCCAACCTCCCATCTACTTCATCGGATAATCGGACCATCAGATAATCTGACAATCGTCTAAAGCTTCCCCTTCTCAGATAATAAAATCGCGACTTTACGTGTACTTGGAAATTGTGCCATAACAATAATCAAAGCTACCGTGATCGGAACACTCAGCAACATTCCCGTTATTCCCCAAAGGCTTCCCCAAATTGCCAATGCGAAAATCCCGAAAAGTGGACTGATATTTAATGTGTTCCCCATGATTCGCGGCTCGAGGTAGTTTCCAATGGCTATTTGAAATGAACCAATACCAATTAGAATGATGAGGAAAGGAACAAACTCGGCAAATTGAATCAGTGAGAATATCGCAGGTAACAGCGTTCCCAATATTGGACCAATCGATGGAATGAATGAGAAAAAAAAGATGATTGCCGCCCAGAAAAAGGGACTGTCAATTCCAACGAAGTAAAGTACAATGAATGCAATACTCGCATTTAGTAAATTAATCAGTGATTTGAGAATGATGTAGCGAGACATCATCTTATCGATTTTCAGCAAAGTCTTGGTGAATTTTTCTGATTTTTCACCTTCACCAACGATCAATTGAATTTTGCGATTGAACAATCCTTCTTCAATAAATAGGAAAATGGTATAGAATACAATCATCATCATGTTACCAAGAATCCCTGATATAGAACGAAAAAGCGGTTGTAAATAGGATTCGATATCTAGATTTCCGAAAAAATGATTGATCGTTTCATCCAAATTGACCCTAAGAAGCTCACTAATTCGTGCAGATATTATCTCGGCATTCGAGATATATGATTTTGAAGAAAGTGCCAATTGTTCAATGTTGGAAGTGAGAAGGCGTCCAACAAACATGAGAATCGAGAAGACCAGAATCGATGCTAGAAATGTTTTAAACCACTTAGGAACGTACCTACGAATGAATTCAATTTTATCCAGCGAATTCCGTGTTTTTTTTACGACGAACCAGATTAACAAGGAAACAATGAACGGGATAAAAATCGATTGCCCAGCAATTAATGCTAGAATAATCAAGGTTACAACAATCAGCCACGATGCCATTCGATCAATCTTCATAGACTAAAAGTAAACAACTTTTTAAGGGAGAATGATAAAATAGCGTTAATTTGAACCAATAAATCGATAGTTAATCGTAAGTGATCCTTTACAATTTTCGGGTGTTGAAATATCCATAAAGCAGGAATCTGAAGTCCAATTTAGGAAGTTCACATGGTCAATTTCACCTTTTTTAATCGTTACTCGTTGGATGTTATACTTGGACGATTCATAGGTCAAAATAGAGATGTTTTGAGTCGAATTCCCAATAATTTCAAACTCGAGACTTTTGATGTTTTTTTGGTTTTTATTAGCGACTAAAATCAGGTTGTGATCGGTTTTTAAGTCGATTTTCTTCGTTTGCTCCGAATTGTTGAGGTAAAAAGGAACGATGTAATTCGTATAAGCCAAATAGCCGATAACAATGACTAACACTGTAATTATGAGTGTTATTGGAGTGCGTTTTGACTTCATATTTAAAAAAAGTTTGAATTATTCTTTGAATTCCCTTGTGAGAATCGAAACAAAATTAAGACATTTGTGCCATCATATCCATAACGATGGAAATATGATTTATACAGAAGAGGGTAGAGACAGGCTCGACGATCCTCTGGCAACCAACTTTAAGTACTGACGAAATTCCTCAGTATTGGAAAACAGGTGCCAATTCCTGATTCCGCTCAATGGTGAGCTGGAAGAATATAAATTAATTGGTATGAAAAACGTACAAAGCACCATTGCTGTCCTATCTGGACACTCGCTCCTTTCCCTAATCGGAAAATCAACACAATTTTTTATTGAAATAAGTCGAATGCGCCAAATGGCCTAGTTCATTTCGCGATTCAATTATTTTTCGTGCGATTTCTTTTCGCACCTCACAATTATTTCAATTCAAGATGTATTCAATACAATTAACTGCCCCATTCCAGTTGGAATCAGGCGAGAAAATCGAAAACCTCGAAATCGGGTTTCATATTTTTGGGAAACTTAACCCAGCAAAGGACAATGTAGTTTGGGTATGTCATGCCCTAACTGCAAATAGTGATGTCTTTTCATGGTGGGAAGGACTTTTTGGAAAGGAGAAAACCTTCAATCCAGAAGAGCATTTCATCGTGTGTGTGAATTCGCTTGGGTCGTGTTATGGAACGACCGGTCCCAAATCACCTCAACGTAATAAACGACCAAGTTTGGATCAATTTCCACTTGTTACAACTCGGGATATGGCGAGAGTAAACGAGGAACTTCGCTTGATTTTGGGCATAGATAAAGTTTCCTTACTCATTGGAGCGTCACTCGGTGGACAGCAAGCCCTCGAATGGTCGGTTAATTCTCCTGATGTTCATGAAAAAATCATCCTGATGGCTACAAATGCACGTCATTCGGCTTATGGAATCGCCTTTAATGAAAGTCAACGACTCGCAATTTTTTCAGATTCTACCTATGGGAATAATCAAATTGAGGGAGGGCGACAAGGGCTTATCGCAGCAAGAAGTATTGCTATGCTCAGTTATCGAACATATCAATCGTACAGTAAAACACAGACGAATCCAGGTGATCATGTCACGGATGCTTTTTTAGCGAGTAGCTACCAAAATTATCAAGGACAGAAGCTAGCAGACCGATTTTGTGCCTATTCCTACGTTACCTTATCTCGCGCAATGGATGCACACAATGTTGGTCGAAATCGAGAGTCTGTTGAAGCTGCACTAGGTTCGATCAAGGCACAGGTATTGGTCATCGGAATCGAATCGGATCATTTATTTCCCGTAGAAGAGCAGGAATTCCTCGCTAAGCACATAAACAATGCGCGCTACGCAGAAATTCAATCCGAATATGGACACGATGGTTTTCTGATTGAAACTGACCAAATTAAAGAATTGATCACGCATTTTTTATCAGATCAAGTTCCTGAAAACTACTCACAGGTAATACATAATAATCACACACAATTCAAACTAGTAAAATGAGCAAAGAATTATCTATCGGACTAATCGGCTTTGGCTGCGTTGGATCTGGACTATATGAAGTATTAAACAAATCAGAATTAATCGAAGCGAAAATCTCAAAAATCGTGGTGAAGGATCGCTATAAACGGCGAGAATTAGAGCAAAATAAATTCTCATTCAATGTGAATGATATTCTTGAAGATGATTCGATAAATGTTGTCGTTGAATTAATTGATGACAGCGAGAAAGCATTCGAAATAGTTAAGAAAGCATTGAGTTCAGGTAAGGATGTCGTTTCAGCAAATAAAAAAATGATCGCCGAACATTTGGAAGAATTATTAAATCTTGCAGAGTCAAATGACGTTTCATTCTTATACGAGGGTGCTGTTGCTGGATCGATTCCGATTATCAGAAATTTAGAAGAATATTACAATAATGATTCGCTCACTTCCCTCGAAGGAATTGTCAATGGTACGACGAATTACATTCTGACTAAATCGAATGACGGAGTTGGATACAAAGAAGCATTGGCACAAGCGCAGGAACTCGGGTTTGCTGAGTCGAATCCAAGCTTGGACGTTGATGGATTTGATTCGAAATACAAATTGGTCATTTTGCTAAAGCACGCGTTTGGATTAACAGTCCAGCCTAAAGAAATATTTAACTTGGGAATCCGCCATATTTCAGAACAATCGGTTGCATATGCGAAGGAAAAAGGGTACCGTATCAAGTTGTTTTCTCGTGCTGAAAAAATTGGGGATACAGTTGTCGGTTTTGTTGCTCCTCATTTTATTCGAGAGGACCATTTTGCTTACAGTGTAAACAATGAATTCAATGCCGTTATTTTGGAAGGATTGTTCTCCGATCAACAATTGTTTGTTGGTAAAGGCGCTGGAAGTCACCCAACAGCAAGTGCGGTATTGTCTGATGTCTCCGCCTTGAAGTTTGACTACAAATACGAATACAGAAAGACGAATATTAATCGTACCACTCAATTTTCAAATGAGTTTTTCGTGAAAATTTACCTCGAATCGAAGTACATTGAATTGATCAATGAAATTCCTTTTTATCATGTAGATGAGTTATTTCAAAGCGATGAAGTGAACTATCAAACAGGATGGGTGAAATTCAGTGAGTTGATTACATTTGATTTCAACAGCCGAGAGAATATCTCCTTGGTTATTTTGCCTGAAGAATTAAAAGAATCAATTAATAGTAAAAAGGTTGCAAATAGAGCCCTTCTCGAATCTTCATATGATTAAAATGAATCCATTACCTTGGTATATTGCTGGATCACTGGAGCCATGATTATGGAGTTTTTAGTACAAAATTGTTAACATGAAATTAGAATTAAAAAGAATTGAAGAGCCGTTTGTTTTTGAAGTTGAAAACGAAGATGGACTGGTCTGTAGAATGGATGCAAGTGAGGCGATTGGAGGAAAGAGAAAGGGAATGCGACCAATGGAATTATTGGCGGCATCTCTAGCCGGTTGTGCAGCGATTGATATCACACGAATGTTAAGTAAAAAACGAATTCCGACGAGTCATTTTTCGATCGAGATTGACGCAAAACGATCAGATAGCTTACCGTCTCCTTTTGAATGGATACAATTGAACATTTTTGTCGATAAGGATATCGATCGAGCGCAGGTTAAAAAAGTAGTAGACCTCACCTTAGAAAAATACTGCTCGGTTTCGGCTTCGCTGAACAAATCGATTAGCATTCGCTATTCAATTAATGATGAATCAGTATGAAAAACATAGAAACTATTGCTATTCGAACGCAAACTGAACGCTCAAGTTCAAATGAACACTCAGCTCCAATTTATTTAACGAGCAGTTACGTTTTTGAGGATGCTGAGGACATGCGGAGTCAATTTGCAGAAGAAAAAGAAGGACACATTTATTCGCGCTACGCAAATCCAAATGTGGATGAATTCATTCAAAAGTTGACGCTCATGGAAGGCGCAGAATCTGGATGGGCAACTTCAACGGGAATGGCTGCTGTGTTTTCCTGTTTTGCAGGCTTGCTTAAATGTGGAGATCACATCGTTTCTTCGAGATCTGTTTTTGGTTCGACACACAAGTTGTTTACTGAGGTTTTTCCGAAATGGGGCATTGAAACTACCTATGTTGATTCGGATGATTTGACAGGGTTTGAGAATGCAATTCGACCTGAAACAAAAATTCTATACATTGAAACTCCAAGTAATCCAGCATTGGATATTTTAGATTTGGAGGCGATTGGAACTATTTGCAAGAAGCATTCGATACTGTTTGCTGTCGATAATTGTTTCGCGACGCCCGTTTTACAGCGCCCAATAGAATTTGGAGCGGATATCGTGATTCATTCTGCGACTAAATACATTGATGGACAGGGTAGAACAATGGGGGGAGCAATTTTATCCTCTTCCAAAGTAATTGAACAAATAAAAGCATTTGCCCGTCACAGTGGACCAGCGTTGAGTCCTTTTAATGCGTGGGTTTTATCGAAGTCAATAGAAACCTTGCCTTTGAGAATTGAACGTCACAGTGAAAATGCCTTAAAGATTGCTGAACGATTGGAAAAACATCCGTCTATTAAATCTGTGCGTTATCCTTTTTTAACATCTCACCCGAATTACGAGCTTGCGAAGAAACAAATGTCACTTGGTGGAGGGATTGTTAGCTTCGAAATTAAGGGTGGTATTGAAGCTGGGAAACAGTTCTTGGATGGATTGAAAATGTTCTCTTTGACCGCCAATTTAGGTGATACACGCAGCATCGCAACTCATCCCGCTTCTACAACGCATTCAAAGTTGAGCCCAGAAGAACGGGGAGAAGTTGGGATCACGGATGGTCTTGTTCGCTTGTCTATTGGACTTGAGAATTGTGAAGATATTTGGCAAGATCTTGAGGATTCTTTGACATTCTTGAACGTGAAATAACCCAGAAACCGATTTAACCTTATCTTTGCGCAAAATATGTTTTAATGACAGAAGAAATGAAAGCAGTAAGTTACTGCATCGGTATGAGCGTTGCAGGTAGCTTAAAGCAACAAAATCTTGGTGATATTTCACCGAAAGTTATCAGCGAGGCAATCTCTGATATGTTTGAAGGAAAAGAATCGAAATATACGCAAGAAGAAGCGGATGGAATCATTCAAAAGTACCTTCAAGGAGTAATGGAGAAGAAATTTGAAGCGAATAAAGGTATTAGTGAAGGATTCTTAGGAGAGAACGGAGAACGCGATAATGTCCAAACAACGGATTCAGGATTGCAAATCGAAGTACTAACTGAAGGTGAAGGTGCTAAACCATCAGCTGAAAGTAATGTAACGGTTCACTACCATGGAACCTTAATTGACGGAACAGTTTTCGATAGTTCAGTAGATAGAGGTGAGCCAGCTACATTTGGTGTAAGTCAAGTGATCAAAGGATGGACAGAAGCTCTTCAATTGATGAGTATTGGGTCTAAATACCGTTTGTATATCCCTCAAGATTTGGCGTACGGAGCAAACCCGCAACCAGGTGGACCAATAGAGCCATTCATGGCACTTATATTTGATGTTGAATTATTAGAAATAGCATAACATGAAAAATCTACTGTTAATCGGGTTAATTCCCGCAATGCTTTTTGGATTCGCTTCTTGCGGAGATGATGAAGCTGAAGTTGTTATTGAGAAAATTGAATTCCAGAATACGAAGGAAAAATTATCCTATGCATTAGGTGTTGAAAGCGCAGTAGGTTTATTCAAAGAAGATTCGAAATTCGAAGCATTGGATAAGAATTTATTGGTTGAAGGATTTGATTCTAACATTTCGAACTCTTCGGCAGATGATTGCCAAGCAACGATTCAAAAATTCCTAGGACCTCAAGGACAAGATTTTGATACAACTTACTTGAAAGAAGGTTCGAAGTGTATTGGTCGAATGAGTGGCTACTATTTCTACATGCAAATGGATCAAATGGGACAATTGTCTGATCTTGATCTTGATATGGTGAAGAAAGGATTCATGCAAGGCGTTTACGGGCAGGACACAACAAACCTTTCGGTGCTCGATCGTGCTCAGGTACTCACAGAATTTGGCGAGAAATTGCAAGGAAACTTTGAGGCTGATATTAAAGCGAAAGATGACATTTTTTGGGCTGATGTAATGACAAAGCCAAATGTTGAACAGATCGGTCAAACGGGTGTTTATCTTGAAACGATCAAAAAGGGATCAGGTGGTAAACCTGATGTCGCTAGTGATTTCGAAGCGAATTACATTTTAACGAATGCCTTGGGTGATACCTTGGAAAGTTCGTATGTAAGTGGTGCAGCATTGAAAATGAACCTTAGTGGTGTCATTAGAGGTTGGCAAATTGGATTTCCAGCAATGAACAAAGGAGGACAATACCGTTTGTTTGTTCCTTACGAGCAAGCATACAAAGGAGGTAATCCACAAGCACCGCAAGGAGCTTTGTGTTTCTATGTTGATTTAATCAATTACGGACCTGCTGGTTCAATTGCTACACCTAGACAACGTTACTAGGAATAAATATTATTGCATAAAAAAGCCCTGACGTCCCGATAGCTATCGGTATTGTCAGGGCTTTTTTTTYATCTAAAAATCTAACTGTCTAATTTTTCCAACAGTCTAACTCAATACAAAGAAGAAGGTAATTCGATAAATCAATGGAATCAATACCTGTTGAGCATTCCGCATGAAGTAACCCTGTCTAAATGGGCTGTTCACATGATTAATGATATCATACATGATCCCTGCATTTATTCTGAATTTCTCATTGAATTCCTGAGAGTATCCACCACCTAAAAATAGTGACGGCGTCCATGTTGGACCATTAGAAATCGTAGAGGTTGCAAATGGTGTACGCATCATCTCAAATTCAGCACCCGCAAAAAGCACATTGGCAAATCGACCATGAGCAAAGGCACCAACACCATATACATTGTATGAACCACTGATTCCTGTAAATGTATTCTTAGTCCAGTTACGTTGGAATCGAAYGGAGGGACCTGCGATAAATTGATCACTGAATTTTAATCCATATTTTGCGCCAATAGAGAAACTTCCACCGTTCGTTGAGGCCCCGAAATAACCATCGAAACCAACTTCGGTTCCTTCAATTTCTTGAGCAAATGAGCTACTTAACATCAAAGTGCTCAGAAGTGTAATAAATATTGTTCTCATTTCGATTTTTTTTTCAAAGATAGGAAATGATCAGCTACCCGTACTTGATTCCTATTTCAGAGTGTGTATCTTTGGAAAAAAAAGTCAATATGCAGTTACTCGACGGGAAAGCTACCGCAGCGGAAATCAAGCTTGAATTACGACAAGTAGTTTTAAAACGCAAAGAAGAAGGAAAAAAAATCCCTCATCTTGCCGCAGTTCTTGTTGGAAATGACGGTGGTTCAATGACTTATGTTAACGCTAAAGTGAAGGCCTGCGATGAAATTGGCTTTGAGAGTACACTCATTCGTTACGACGAAACAGTATCTGAAGAAATTTTATTACGTAAAATTGATTCCCTCAATAAAGACAAAAGTATAGACGGATTTATCGTACAATTACCATTGCCAAAACACATTGATGAATTGAAAGTGACGCAAGCGATCGATGCAAGAAAAGATGTGGATGGATTTCATCCAATAAACCTTGGAAACATGGTGCTGAATCTACCTGGATTTTTACCTGCAACTCCAGCTGGAATTGTCGAATTGTTGAAACGAAATAATGTTGAAACTGAAGGTAAATCATGTGTAATTATCGGACGTAGTAATATCGTTGGAACTCCATTGAGCATAATGCTTGGACGGAACAAAAGTCCTGGGAATTGCACAGTAACATTAACACACAGTCGAACAAAAAACTTAAGTGAGATCACATCAAAAGCAGACATTATTGTTGCGGCAATTGGTAAACCTGAATTCGTAACAGCGGATATGGTAAAAAATGGTGCAGTTGTCGTTGATGTCGGTACAACGAGAGTCGAAGATGCTTCTAAAGCTAGAGGTTGGGCATTAAAAGGTGATGTTAAATTTGATGAAGTTGCACCGAAGTGTTCGTATATTTCTCCTGTACCTGGAGGAGTTGGTCCAATGACAATTGCTTCATTGATGATGAATACACTTCATGCCATGGAGTTAAAAGAAAACAATAAGTAAGCCGATAGATTAACATAGTTAAAGTAACCGTACATAATCAAAAACTCAAAAGATGAAAAAAGTATCCGTTTTAAGTTTAATCGCGCTATTTGCGATTGTCATTTCTTCGTGTGGTTCGTCCAACAACGTAGTCAACAACCATGGAATATCGAAGCGTAAATACAMCAAAGGTTTCTTCTTCCAACGTAARTCAAAYCTRAAAACAGCCARCACGAAAGTGAAAGATGCTGATTTGAGAGGCGATAAATCGATAGCGAAAACGGAGAAAGTAGCAGCAAAAAAATCAACTTCGAAAGTAGCAAAAAGAAAAAGTACACTTGAAAACTTTAATATTGCTAAAACTGAGACCACTTATTTGATTGAGAACATAACTGTAGAAGAGGAAGTTCCTGAAACACGACAGTTTTTAAATGATGATGAAGGTGGAATCGATTGGTCAGTGACTGAAAATCAATCTTCAGCAACGGGTGAGTCGATCGAGCAAATGTCTTATGAAAATAGTAATCGATCTGAGAAAAAAGCAGAGAGTAATAGAAAAGCTTCAGATGCTGATCTTATATTTATTGCTGCTGTGGTTTTTGCAATTCTACTTCCGCCATTAGGAGTTGCAATCTACACGAACATTGATTGGATGAAAGTGCTAATCGCACTATTGTTAACCATATTATTCGTTCTTCCAGGAATCATTTATGCTTTATTAGTCGTATTTGATGTGATTTAAGGACAAGTTGAAAGTCTCGAAGGGAATTCATTTAGTTGGATTCCCTTTTTTTATGGCGTTACCCTTCGGGGCGGGCTATTCGCTGTAATCCCGACACTTATTGTCGTGAGCTGCCGCTACTATCCCTAACGCAGGCTTAACCTTCGGAAAATCTACTTAAAACCTACCCTACCTACCCAATATGTCTTCGGAAGATCGGATAATCGGACATTCTGATAATCGGACACTCTGCTGATCGAAAAACCGATTAAAGTCGTTCCAGCGGTGTTTTCTTGCCGTCAACCAAGGAGTAACATGACAATTTATCTTTGAAAACAGATGATTTAAAAATAGACTTATTCAAGAGCATTCGAACACATTCCTGAATTCCCTCAACGATTGATGGGTGAGGGTGGACCAATTCAGCAAGTACTTCAATTGGAGCATGCGTCTTAATTAATAGACCAACTCCTTGAATTGCAGTTGATGCATGTTCCCCAACTGCACGCATTCCTAAAATATGCATTTCATCATCATTCGAAACGATGATTTTGAAGAATCCTTGCGTTTTTCGCATAGCGATCGCGCGTGCAATTACTGAGTAATCGACTTTAACGATTTTCACTGGGATATTCTGTTCAATACATTGTTGCTCATTAATTCCAACTGCCGCTACTTCCGGTTTTAAGAACATGATCGTACAAACGTTATCGTAAGAAAGAGGTTCAACGTTGTCACTGAATGCTTTTTCTACAGCATGCCTTGCCTCAATTTCTCCCATATTAACAAGAGCAATTCTTCCAGAAAGATCGCCAACAGCGTAGATGTTTGGGATGTTCGTCCGTGTGTCATCATCACCAATATGTCTTCCTCTTTTCGACATGGCAACACCCGCATTTTCAATTTTCAGTGATTCAATGTTTGGAACCCGACCAATCGATAATAGTGCTTTTTCAACCTGAATAACTTCCGTAACACCATCATTGTATTTCAGCTCATATTCAATCTTACCATCTTTGTATTCAAGGCGTTCCAGATTTGCGTTGTGGTGAATCACAACTCCCTGATCTTCCAAGTTTTTGGCGACCATTTTACTGATGTCGATGTCCTCAAAAGGCAATATTCGATCTTGTCGATCAATGATATAAACTTTCGTTTTACCAAAGTTAGAGAAAATCGTTGCATACTCACATCCGATTACTCCAGCTCCAACAATTACAAGACTTTTTGGATAATCTGAAATATTATCAATTCCATCACTCGTTAAAATGTTGATTTCGTCAACTTCAATGTTTGGACTTTTTCGTGGTCTACTTCCTGTTGCAAGAATAATGTTTTCCCCCCAAATTATTTTTTCACTGTTATCGTGTGAAATTTTTACTTCGTTCTTCGAAACCAATGACCCCCAACCACGTTCGTAGTGAAGCAATTTATTCATCGTTTCCGTCTGCAACAATTTAATGTGACAGGAATATTGGAACTTCCGTTCAAAGGTAGCTTCATCCAGTGTTCTTCGTACATCCGCCCACGGCATGTCAATGGGAGAGCGGCCACTAGCCTTTAGTGTCCCATTCATGTCGGCTATTCTGTTTGATAGTTCCCAGAGTGTTTTAGACGTAAGTGCGCCATTATATACTCCAGCTCCCCCAACTCGATTCATTTCGATTAAGCAGACTTTTTTTCCGAAATCGATTCCGCGCATCGCTGCAGCGTATCCAGCAGGTCCACCGCCAATCACAATAAGATCAAAATTCTCCATGGTTTCGTTAAATTGCGCTCCAAAGATAAGAAAGCCATTCAAAGAAAATATGAAGTACGATCAAGATCTCGAAAATGCCAAAGAATACGAAGCGGAATTAACAGTTTTTCTCAAACGAGTCGTTAAGAAAAAACCAAAAAATTTGGATGTTAAATTTCAGGATGCTCATGAAAAAGCATTCCAGAAAATAGACTGTATGGAATGTGGAAACTGTTGCAAAACAACAAGCCCAATTTTCCGTGATATCGATGTTAAAAGAATTGCAAAGAAATTCAAATGTTCAACAAAGGAATTTGAAAATACTTACTTGCAAAGAGACGAGGATGATGACTTAGTTCTCAAGACTGCTCCTTGCACATTTTTGAACGAAGACAATTCATGTTCTATCTACGATATGCGCCCACAAGCCTGTCGAGAATACCCTCATACGGACAGGAAAAAAGTTGTTCAAGTAATGGAATTAACAGAAAAAAACATGCTTATCTGCCCTGCAGTCAGCAGGATACTGTTTGATGTGAGAAAAGATTTGTTTTAATTACAACCCTTTCTTTATTATTTTCGTCTATATAAGTGAAACTGTACAGTTCGAACTATGAAAATCTATAAACTAACCGCGTTGACGGTGCTACTCCTGCTTTGTACAAAGTTCTCAAATGCACAGCGAGGAAAAGAAGGTGATGTTACCATTGCTGGAAATACAACTGTCAACACCTTCACGTACCTCACTTCTAATGTCTCCCCTGGAGCAAGCACAATATTTGTCAATAATAATTCGATGACTGGTGGTGCTTTTGGATCAGCTTTGGCTGCTGGTGATCTCATTATGATCATTCAGATGCAAGGTGCTACAATGGACATTAATACAACTCCAACTGTTGCTTGGGGAGGAAATTATACGGTCCCCAATGATTTTATTTCAGGAGTTTGGGATGCTAACCCACATTTATGGGGGCAAATCATGGACTATGGAAATTCAGGAGTTTTCGAACGCTTGGAAGTTTTAAGTGTTTCTGGTTCTGGTACAATTAATTTGAATTGTCAGGTTACAAAGACGTTTATATCTACAGGTCACGTTCAAGTGATTCGAATTCCGCGATACAATGATTTAACTATTCCTGCAGGAAATTCAATTACAACAACCAATTGGAATGGAGACGATGGAGGAATTGTTGCGATTGAAGTAAATGGTGCTTTGACAATTAACGGTACAATTACAGCGACAGGCAATGGTTTTCGAGGTGGAGAACTTGATCCTAATAGTCTTACAGCAGCTGGTCCCCCTTCATCGATTCGTCGATTGGGTTCTTTTAATGATTTTGAAGGCTCTGAAAAAGGAGAAGGAATTGGTGGTTTCTATACAGAATATGATTTACTTTTCTCTCGCTACGGAATTGGAGCTCCTGCCAACGGTGGTGGAGGTGGTGGATACCAAAATGCCGGTGGAGGCGGTGGATCCAATGTTCTCGTAGGTGGAACTTATACCAGCAAAGGAAACCCAATCGGATATCCTGCAGTTTGGAATTTAGAAGCTGCCGGTTTCGGTGGTTCAACTTCTGCAGGCGGAGGTCGTGGTGGTTATGCCATTTCTGATTCTGATCAAAATGAATTAGTTGTCGGTCCAGCAAATGCTGCTTGGGGTGGTGATGATAGAAAAAATACTGGTGGTTTTGGAGGACATCCACTACCGTTCGTTGCCGATCGTGTTTTCGCAGGTGGTGGAGGTGGTGCTGGTGACCAAGATAGTGATCAAGGAGGTGCTGGAGGTAGCGGTGGAGGAATTGTCTTCATTCAAGCTTATGGAACTGTAACCGGATCTGGAACGATTGATGCTCAAGGAGCAAGTGGGCAAAATACCAACCCAACAAACCAAGCCCCAACAGGAGGTAGTGCACGTAAAGGTGTTGATGGTGCTGGTGGCGGTGGTGGCGGTGGTGCCGTTCATATCGAAAACTTATCTGCTATTCCTGCTTCAATCACAATTAATGTGAGTGGTGGAGATGGTGGAGATCAAAATATTACTTTACTTAATGTTGCTCCACTTCCTCCTTTATCTTCAGAAGCAGCTGGCCCTGGTGGTTCTGGTTCTGGTGGTTTGATCCGTATCGGTACAGGAGCCCCAACAAAAATATTTGCAGCAGGTATAGCGGGTGTTACAACTTCATCACACATGGTGAATTTTCCGCCAAATGGAGCAACTGCAGGTTCTGCAGGATTCTGTTGTTACCCAAATAATCCAACGTACAATATTATTACAACTGACCAATCAATTTGTTCTGGTTCAACTGCCAGTTTAGTAGCAAGCTTATCTGGAACAGGATCTCCATTACCGAGTACTGGCTCGTTTGTATGGTATGATGCAATGGTCGGTGGAACTCAAGTGAGTACGGGAACAACATTCACAACTCCGTCATTAACAACGACAACAACTTATTGGGTTGGAATCTGTCCTGGGACGTTTAGAACGCCGGTTATCGTTACGATTTCCCCTGCAGATGATGCTTCTTTTAGTTATACAGGATCACCATTTTGTGCAAATGGAGCCGATCCAACTCCTACAATCACAGGACTTGCTGGTGGAACATTTTCTAGCACAGCTGGACTTTCAATTAACGCTTCAACAGGAACAATTGATGTGAGTACATCAACTCCGGGAGCATATACAGTGACTTACTTAACATCTGGACCTTGTCCTAATTCAAGCACACAAGCAGTAACGATTGCACCTTTAGATGATGCTTCGTTTTCATATGCATCTGCATCCTATTGTGTAAGTGAAGCCGATCCAACTCCAACAATTACTGGTCTTGCAGGTGGAACTTTTTCAAGTACTGCTGGATTGTCAATTAACGCTTCTACTGGAATAGTTGATCTGAGTACTTCGACGCCAGGAGTTTATACCGTAACATATGCGACTTCTGGGCCATGTCCAAATTCAGCAATATTCGTATTAACTATTACAACATTGGAAGATGCTAGTTTCACGTACAGTGCAGCATCTTATTGTATTGCTGATGCAGATCCAACTCCAACAATTACTGGAGTTGCTGGCGGAACATTTACAAGTACAGCTGGTCTTTCAATTAATGGATCAACAGGAATTATCGACTTGAGTGCATCAATACCCGGGGCTTATTCAGTGACATATACTTCAGGTGGATCTTGTCCTAATTCAAGTATACAAGCTGTTACTATCACAGCACTGGATGATGCATCCTTTAGTTATTCTGCGCTTACCTTTTGTGTGGATGCGACCGATCCAACTCCAACAATTACTGGAGTTGCAGGTGGAACTTTTTCAAGTACGGCTGGACTTTCAATCAATGCTTCAACTGGATTGGTTGATGTGAGTGCATCTATACCCGGTGCATATACCGTAACGTATACAACTACTGGGGCATGTTCAAATTCTTCGAATGTTTCCTTAACGATTAATGCATTGGATGATGCAACATTCAATTATTCAGCAGCGACTTATTGTGTTGATGCAACTGATCCAACGCCGACCATTACTGGTTTGGCAGGAGGGACATTCTCAAGTACAGCTGGATTGTCAATTAACGCTTCAACAGGTGTTATCGATGTGAGTGCTTCGATTCCTGGAGCATACCTTATTACGTATACAACTTCTGGTACTTGTCCTAATTCCAGTACAGCCAATGTTACAATTAACGCACTTGATGATGCAAGTTTCAGTTATTCATCACCAAGTTATTGTGTGTCTGGTACAGATCCAACACCAACAATTACTGGTTTAGCTGGAGGGACATTCGCAAGTACAGCCGGATTGTCAATCAACGCTTCAACAGGTGTGATTGATGTGAGTGCCTCTATACCCGGAGCCTACACTGTGACATATACGACCGCTGGAGCATGTCCAAATTCAAGTGCAGTTGCTGTTTCAATTACTGCATTGGATGATGCTTCTTTCAATTATTTAAGTGCTGCTTATTGTGTTGATGCTACTGATCCGACTCCAACAATTACAGGAGTGCCTGGAGGAACTTTTTCAAGTACAGCTGGATTATCAATCAATGGAGCTACTGGAGCAATTGATGTGAGTGCATCAACGCCAGGGACTTATACTGTGACTTATGCCACTACAGGAGCATGTGCCAATTCAGCAAATGTTTCAGTAACAATTAATGCATTAGATGATGCAACGTTCAGTTATGCATCTGCTGCGTATTGTGTGAACGATCTTGATCCAACACCTACAATTACTGGCCTTGCAGGAGGAGCTTTTTCAAGCACTGCTGGATTAGTGATAAACGCAACAACAGGTATTGTTGATTTGAGCGCTTCAACTCCCGGAGCTTATACTATTACGTATACAACTGCTGGAACTTGTCCTAATTCAAGCGGAGTTGGCCTTACTGTTAATGCAATTGATGATGCGTCTTTTACATATGCATCTCCAAGTTATTGTTTAGCACAAGCTGATCCAACACCAACTATTACCGGATTAGCTGGTGGAACATTTTCTAGTACTGCTGGACTTTCAATAAACGCTTCAACTGGGACAATCGATGTCAGTGTATCAACTCCAGGTTCTTATGTCGTAACATATTCAACTGCTGGTCCTTGTCCAAATACGGCAATCTTCAATATTGGAATTACTGCTTTGGATGATGCTGGATTTAGTTATTCTGCAGCTGTCTATTGCGCTGATGCTACAGACCCAACGCCAACCGTTACAGGCGTAGCGGGAGGTACGTTCACGAGTGCCGCTGGATTGAGTATTAATGCAGGAACAGGTGTCATAGACGTGAGTGCTTCAACTCCTGGAAGTTATACAGTGACTTATGCAACTACTGGGATTTGTGCAAATTCCACGAATGTTTCAGTAACGATTAATGCGCTTGATGATGCAAGCTTCAATTATTCTGCGGCAGCCTATTGTGCTGATGCTATCGATCCAGCTGCAACAATCACTGGTCTAGCTGGAGGGACTTTCTCGAGTACTGCAGGATTGTCAATTAATACTTCAACTGGAGCAATTGACGTGAGTGTTTCAACTCCTGGAGCGTATACTATAACATATACAACGGCTGGAACTTGTCCTAATTCAAGTACGGTTGGAGTAACCATTAATGCCTTGGATGATGCTACGTTCAGTTATGGTGCTGCCGCTTATTGTGCAGATGCAACTGATCCTGCTGCAACAATCACAGGTCTAGCTGGAGGAACTTTCTCAAGTGCCGCTGGCTTATCAATGAATGCTATAACTGGAGCAATTGATGTGAGTGCTTCGACACCAGGGGCATATACCATAACATATACAACGGCGGGAACATGTCCGAATTCAAGTACAGCAAGTGTAACAATTAACGCATTAGATGATGCAACGTTTAGTTATAGTGCGGCTGCTTATTGTGTTAATACAACTGATCCATCAGCGACAATTACAGGACTTGCAGGTGGAACTTTCTCAAGTACGGCTGGATTGTCAATTAATGCCTCAACTGGAGCAATCGATGTTTCTGCAAGTATACCTGGAGCTTATACTGTAACATATACAACGGCTGGAACATGTATAAATTCAAGTATGGCGAGTGTTACAATTAATGCCTTGGACGATGCCTCATTTAGTTATGCTGCTTCTACTTATTGTATCAATGTAACTGATCCTAACGCTACAATCACAGGTTTAGTAGGTGGAACTTTCTCTAGTACTGCTGGACTTTCAATAAACGCTTCAACAGGAATTATTGATGTAAGTGCATCTACTCCTGGAGCATATGTTGTTACTTATACAACTGCAGGACCTTGTCCGAATTCAAGTACTGCAAATGTCACTATCAATGCATTAGATGATGCTTCGTTCTCTTATAGCTCTGCAACGTATTGTGCAGATGCAATTGACCCTTCTGCAACTATTACAGGATTGGTTGGCGGAACATTTACGAGTACTGCTGGACTTTCAATTAATGCAACGACGGGAGCAATTGATGTGAGTGCTTCAACTCCGGGGGCGTACATTATTACGTATACTACAGCTGGTGCTTGTCCAAATACAACTACAGTCAATGTTACAATTAACGCTTTGGATGATGCAACATTTAATTATGGTGCTGCCGCTTATTGTGCTGACGCGACTGATCCAAATCCAACAATTTCCGGATTAGCTGGTGGAGCATTTACGAGTACTGCAGGACTATCAATTAATGCTGGTACAGGCCAAGTTGATGTAAGTGCATCAACTCCGGGAACATACATTGTTACATATACAACTTCAGGAACATGTCCGAATTCAAGTACTGTTTCCATAACAATTAATGCTTTGGATGATCCAAGTTTCTCTTATGCATCAGTGAGCTACTGTATCTCAGGGCCTGATCCATCTGGAACAATTACAGGATTAGCTGGAGGAACATTTACAAGTACGGCAGGTCTTGTTATTAATGCTTCCACAGGTCAAATTGATGTGAGTGCTTCTACTATGGGGGCTTATACTGTAACATACACGACGAATGGAGTTTGTCCAAATTCAACTACAGCACCCATCACGATTCTTTCCGCAGACGACGCAGTGTTTACAATGACCGCGACATGTGGTGGGGGTACAGCTTCGGCTCCAGGAACTTCAGGAGGTGTATTCTCTTTGGTTGGTTCACCAGTTGGGGTAAATATAGATTCAACTACTGGAACGGTAACAGGAGGAGTCTCAAATACAACGTATACGGTTCAATATGCAACATCAGGAGCTTGTGCTTCAAGTTCAACAGAGAACTTTACCGTATTGACAAATCCACTCATTGATGTGATAGCTGATCAAACAGCATGTGATCAATTAAATTTGTCTACTATAACTGGGATTGGATTTAGTGGAGATGAGGCATATTACGACGACTCTCAGGCAAACGGTGGATCACTTATTGTGGGGCCAGTAACTAGTACACAAACGGTTTATGTGTATGCTACGAATTCTGGATGTACAAATGAGATTAGCTTTATTGTTACGATCAATACGACTGATGATCCATCTTTCACCTTAGCTGACTATTGTGAAGGATCTAGCAATTCTGCTTCAATTACAGGGACAGCAGGTGGAACATTTACGTTCAATCCAGCTGTTGCTGATGGTGCAACTATCAATGGAGCAACAGGAGAAATTACGAGCGGTGTTGCTGGAACAACATATTTGATTGAATATATAACAGTAGGAGCTTGTCCTGCGAATTCAATTGAATCAGTGTTGGTGTTTGCAATTCCATTGGCTCCTAGTGTAAGTACAGATCAAAGCTATTGTGCTGGTGATGTGATTTTACCAATGACGGCTTCAACACCAAGCGGAACGTTAAATTGGTATGATGATTTCGGATTGATTAATAATATTGGAACTGGAACGAGCCATGCACCCTTTTCAGGAGTGAGTACGTCTACTTATTACGTAACTTCAACTGATAATGGCTGTGAAGGACCAGAAAGCGCCATTGTAATTACTATTGAAGAATGCGACATTATTATTCCAACAGCTTTCACACCAGACGGGGACGGAGCGAATGATGATTGGGAATTAGTGAATATTGATGTAATTTATCCAGCAAATATCGTTCGGGTATATAACAGATGGGGGAATTTAGTTTTTGAATCTCCTCAAGGTGATTACGACAATAACCGCTGGGACGGAACGTTTAAGGGAGAAATACTGCCTGTTGGATCATACTATTATATAGTTGAACCAAATTTAGAAGGAGCTATTTCGAAATCTGGAAGCGTTTCTGTAATTTTAGGAAATTAAAACTAGGTGAAAAACCAATGACTGAAGAACCAAATACGGAAACTACAACTGCAATTCGACAAATTTTCGAAGTGCAGTCCGATTTTTTAGTGGAGAATGATCAAACGATTTTGGTCTCTCACTTTGGTGCGTTTTCTCAAAGTTTAGTGTCTAGTCTTTCTGAAGGAATTGAAAACCTACTCGTTTCCATCGGAGATAAACGCATGGTCATTAAACGGATGTTCTCGATTCTAATTGAAGGTCTACAAAATTTGAGATTACATGGTGAATTGGACAGTCAAGGTGTTCAATCCGGTTTTTTGGTTTTGTCAAACGATGAAAAGCAATACAAGCTGATTCTCGCTAATATCATTAAGACTGAGGATACTCAATTAATTTCAAATTACGTCGACTCTATCAATAGCTACAGTAAAGAAGAGTTGAAGAAGTCGTACACTTCTATTTTGTCAAATGAATTTCTTTCTCCGAAAGGAGGTGCTGGTCTCGGACTAATTACAACTCGTATAAAGTCTGGTAATCTATTGGAGTTTGAACTACTGAACCTTGATGGCGGCCAGAGTTTATTTGTTCTTAAAATTTCGATTGACCGACTGTAGCGAATGTTGCAAGTTGCTTTTCACCCAGATTACATTCATCCAATTCCCGAAGRGCATAAATTCCCAATGGAGAAGTATCAACTTCTTCCCGAGCAGCTCTTATATGAAGGAACCCTGCATAAAACGAATTTTTTTGAGCCAAGTATCTGCTCGGATGAACAAATTTTAACGACACACAACCATAATTATCTTCAACGACTTTCCGAATTGGAAATATCTCCTCGTGAGCAAAGAGTTTCTGGATTTATCCATAATGATCAATTGATATTGCGTGAAAAGCGCATTATGGAAGGAACACGAATGTGCGCTGAAAAAGCATTGAAATGTGGCGCAGCAATGAATATTGCAGGAGGGACGCATCATGCTTATTCAGATCGAGGTGAGGGGTTTTGTCTATTAAACGATCAAGCAATAGCTGCTAACTGGTTGTTGAATGAGGAATTGGCGCGTAAAATTTTAATTATCGATTTGGATGTTCATCAGGGAAATGGCACGGCAGAATTATTTCGAAATTCTAGGGATGTGTTCACTTTCAGTATGCATGGCAAAAATAATTACCCGCTAAAAAAGGAAGTATCTCATCTTGATGTGGAACTCGAGGATGGAACGAATGATCAAGATTACATGATTTCTTTGAAGAAAAATCTTGATCAAGTATTTTCCGATTTCAATCCCGATTTTGTGTTTTATCAATCCGGAGTGGATGTTCTAGAAACGGATAAACTCGGGCGTTTGTCGCTTTCAATTGATGGGTGTAAAAGTCGGGATGAATATGTTTTTAATAGCATCCATGAGCTAGATGTTCCTGTAGTGTGCACAATGGGAGGTGGTTATAGTAAGGAGATAAAACACATCATCGAAGCACATGCAAATACGTTTCGAGTAATTCAAAACATACTATTTTTATGATGTTTCAAACAAAAGGCCTATCTTTGTTTAGAATTATTCTAAATAGATGCAAAAAGACGCGCTTCCAATGGTACCCAATGTTGTTAATTTTGACTGCTCGGTGGTATGTAAAAAGAAAAATTGCTGCAAAAAATACAAGAAGAAAGGACTTCATTGTAAGAAATGCCCAAAGATCTAAGGTGAGTGCTCTCGCCTCAATAATTTTCATTTTTACGTGTTTAATGTCCAATGCTCAGAGCATTGAAGTTTCTGCAGGATTCAATCGTTTGGATTATCAAGTGGGTGTTGCCTACGGTCACCGATGGAATCATTTTCAGTTGACTTCTAAGCTTGAAGTGGGAGCTACGTCAACCTTTGCGCAGCAGAGATTCTCTCCACGAATTTCAGTTGGATCCAGTTATTTTTTTGTACGAAAAGGAACGCTTGATTTTGGACCTGAATTTGTCTATGCTTATTCCCGACAGCGATTGACGAGTCAAGGGAAAACAGCGCATCATTGGAATGAAATGAATCTCGGTTATCGACTTCAGGTTGGAAGAAATCTAAAATTCGTTCACTCGGCAAATGGGGGATGGATCAATGAGTCATTTTACAGTAACGCCTTAGGGAAACGAGTGAATTATAACAGTTTAGGAATTTATGCGCAAATCGGAATTAGCTATACTTTTTAGTGCCATTATTATCCTGTTTTCTGCTTGCAGGAAAGAGGAGACATTCGCCAATATCGAAATTCTCGGTCATGGAGGAAATGGATTGGAGGTCGTGAACTCTCTCTATCACGACAATAGTCTTGAATCAATTGAATTGGCATTACTTACAGACGGTTGCGACGGAGTTGAGTTAGATGTTCGGCTTTCGGAAGATGGAACTTTGTGGCTATACCATGATACAGAGCTTGATTCGGGGACGGATGGAACGGCTTGTGTTGCTACCAGCACTGATAGCTATTTGTCTACTCTGCATTATACAACAATTGACAAAGAAGCTCTCATTCGACTAGGTGATATTCCAAAGTCATATTTGGCAAATAAGAAAGTGTACATCGATGCTCGAAGCGCAGTAAGCTGTACAAATTCATCAGTTGATCTGAACATATTTTTAAGCGCCATGCTGGATTTTCGCAACGATTGCCTAGAATCTACAGAAATTATCATGGAGACGCGTAATGATCAATGGGARGTGGCTTTYGCTTTGGCTGGGTTTACSACAATAAAGTACATCACAGCTTTCGAACAATATGCMGCTGTATTGACTGAYCTTCCAACTGTCGATATTATTGTTGTTACRAATGAAACGATYACAAAGGAGAATGTAGCTCAAATTCATGCAGATGGCAAAGAAGTAATTATCTTTGGAATGCGAAGCGCAAAATCAACACGTGAGGCTTATAGAAAACAGCCAGATGGAATCTTAGCGGATAATTTGCGTGTCGCTATAATTGAAAAATACTGATGGGAAAGAACAAAAATAACCGAGTAAATGTTGTCTATTCAACAAATCCTGACTTTAGTTTTGATCATGATGAGGATCAGTCAGAAGAAACACTCGATCCAAATGAACAGTTGTTATATGTTTCAATCGATAGAAAACAACGTGGAGGTAAAGAAGTTACCCTAGTTGAAGGATTCGTTGGCCTAGATGATGATTTGAAAGATCTAGGGAAATTCTTGAAAAGTAAATGTGGAGTCGGCGGAACGTCAAAAGATGGAGACATTATTGTTCAAGGAAAATTCAAAGATAAAGTTGCTGAACTCCTAGAGAGTAAAGGATATAAAGTGAAAAAGAAAGGCGGGAATTGATTGAAATGCTTGAATTTTGAGTTCTTCGGACTATCGGACTATCGGACTATCGGACTATCGGACTATCGGACTATCGAGATTTTATTGTTCAACGTTGAATTCGATCAATCTAACCCAAAGCGTTTCAAAAACTATTATAAAAAAGAATGTCTGATTCTGCACGCAATCGAAGTCAACCAATAATTCCGATAGAAAATGAAACTGTGCAAAACCAGACAATCTAAACCAAAAACAAACGAAAACTTTTATGAATAAGTCTTCAGTCTACTAACCTAACTACATGTCTAATATACGTGGACTTAATCAATTTATTTGATCGAAAATGTAAACGGTATTATCTATTGAGTATGCGGTATTAGTTAGATAACAGACGCAAATTTACAGGATTCAACCGATTTAGTAAATGTTTTGATTAAAGAAATTTTTAGAAACAAGATTACCCAACTGAAAATAAATTATCTTTGTCCCGATGGAAAAGCAAGTCATTCTCAATTCAAAACATTTTGAGCTCACAATAAACAGACTTTGCTATCAATTAATCGAAACTCATAACGACTTTTCAAACACAGTTCTTATTGGACTTCAACCTAGAGGTGTCAACGTTTTGGAACGAATTAAAACTCAACTCGAATCGATTTTAGGAACTGAAGTTGTTTGCGGTAAACTGGATATTACATTCTACCGTGATGATTTCCGAAGACGCGATGTCCCAATTATTCCAAGTACAACCAATATTGATTTCGTGATCGAAAACAAGAAAGTAGTGCTCATGGATGATGTTTTGTTCACCGGGCGTACAATTCGATCTGGATTGGATGCACTGCTAGCGTACGGTCGACCTGAAAAAGTAGAATTACTTTCGTTAATTGATCGCCGATTTAAAAGAGACTTACCCATTCAAGCGGATTACGTAGGGAAAACAGTCGATACGCTGATTTCTGAACGCGTTTCAGTTGAATGGAAAGAAATTGAAGGAGAAGATAAAGTCATATTATTTACACCAGAAACAAATGGATAGCTTAAGCGTTGATCATCTCACAGGGATAAAACACCTTACTGAAAATGACATCCAACTCATCTTCAAAACCGCGGATAGCTTCAAAGAGGTTATCAACCGGTCAATCAAAAAAGTTCCATCACTTCGTGATATAACTATAGCAAATCTATTCTTCGAAAATTCAACGCGAACGCGGTTATCGTTTGAATTAGCCGAAAAACGTCTTTCTGCAGATGTGGTGAATTTTTCAGCCGCAAGTAGTTCAGTGAAAAAAGGAGAAACACTGATCGATACAGTGAACAATATCCTTTCGATGAAAGTTGATATGGTGGTAATGCGCCATCCGAATCCTGGAGCGGCTAAGTTTTTATCTGAACGTGTGGATGCTAGTGTGATCAATGCTGGAGATGGAACACACGAACATCCGACACAAGCACTTCTTGATGCTTTTTCAATTCGCGAGAAATTGGGTGAGGTAAACGGAAAGAAAGTCGTGATTGTTGGAGATATTTTACACTCGCGAGTAGCACTTTCAAATATCTATTGCCTTCAAAAACTGGGGGCTGAAGTTATGGTGTGTGGACCCACTACCTTGATTCCAAAGTACATTCACGAACTCGGTGTGAAAGTTGAATACAATTTAAAGAAAGCGCTCGAATGGTGCGATGTAGCTAACATGCTTCGTATTCAATTGGAAAGACAAGACATTAAATATTTCCCATCGCTTCGAGAGTATTCGATGCAATATGGATTAACGAAAAAAATACTGGATCAACTCCCTAAGAAAATTGTCGTGATGCATCCTGGACCAATCAACCGAGGTGTCGAAATTACAAGTGATGTTGCAGATTCTGACCAAGCAATTATTTTGGACCAAGTTGAAAATGGAGTTGCTGTGAGAATGGCCGTTATCTATTTATTGGCTTCGAAAATTAAGCGACAATAAATTCAAACCTTAATTCGATTTTAAAATGCACTCAGATCACTTGAATTTGAGTCGTTTCGAATATTAAGAAGAAGAAATATTGGGATATTTCAATGATTTCAAATGAAGAAAATGCCATAGTTTAAGTGAAAAATTAGTTTTGCTGACTCATTTAAACGATCACCTTGTCGTTATCTTTTGTCTAGATGTCTTGATATACCTACAAAAGACTGCCTAAAGTTGTTTTATTAAATGAATTTCTGAGAAGATTTTAAAATCGAACTAGGTTTTTAGTACATTTGAGAAACACAGCAAATAATGGATTTCACAGTAAAGCAGATAGATCTTACCGCAATCGTAAAGACAAATGTTGAAAAGTTGAACGTTACAAATGCTTCTGAATTAAAAGGGGAGCTGTCGTTGTTGAGCAAAAAAAGYATCAACAATATCGTAATCGRTATGTCTAAAACGAAGTACTGTGATTCTTCTGGCTTGAGTGCTATCCTTCTTGCTAACCGTCTTTGCAAGGACACAAACGGAAAATTTATTCTTTGTGGGCTGCAATCAAATGTTCAAAATCTCATCGAAATTGCTCAATTGGACCGCGTCTTGTCAATTACTAAAGACGAAAAATCTGCTTTGGAGCTAATCGCCTAGTGAGCTTTACTGTTACGATACTCGGAAGTGGCTCTGCTGTACCAACTGCCGATCGAAATCCATCTAGTCAATATATTGAGTGTAGTGGCCGAACAATCCTAATAGACTGTGGTGAAGGGACACAAATGCAGTTCCGAAAATTCGGATTGAAATTTCAAAAAGTTGATTTAATTCTCATTTCTCACCTCCATGGCGATCACTATTTCGGCTTGGTTGGTTTACTGAGTACCATGCACATGATGGGGCGAACACGTGCAATTCAGATTTATGGTCCAATAGGATTGAAAGACATTGTGGAGATCCAATTACATGCAGCAGGTTCGCGATTGGCATTTAATGTGAACATTGAGGAAGTTGAGAAGGAATCAAACGGAGTTCTATTTGAAGATGCGAAGATTAAAATCAATTATTTCCCCCTAGCGCATAAAATCCCAACTAGTGGATTTGTTATTCTGCAAAAAGAGAAGGAACGCAAGTTGAATATCGTAAAGGCGAAGAAGGATGGGGTGAAAATCGAATACTATCACCGATTGAAGAAATCTGAAGATGTAGTCGATGACAAAGGTGAAATCATTAGGTTTGAGGAGTATACAGATAAAGGAGGTTCCGAATTGTCCTATGCATATTGTTCAGATACGAAATACCATGAGCCAATAATTGAGTTCATAAAGGATGTTGATACTTTGTACCATGAAGCGACATTTTTAGAAGCCCATGAGGATCGGGCTAAGGCGACAAAACATTCTACGGCAAAACATGCAGCCGCAATTGCAGAACTGGCAAATGTGAGGCGATTATTGATGGGGCATCTCAGCGCACGGTATAGTGACGGAAAAGAACACGAATCGGAAGCACAAGCCATTTTTGCCAATTCAATCTTTGTCGAAGACGGTACTGCCTACCGAATTGGAGAATAATTTTTGTTGACACTTTCATATTCCGTAATTTAGTGTGATGAAGTTTTCTCTACTAATTCTTGGATTAATCCTTATATCGTGTTCTGAAAACAGAGAAATCGAGAGTGACAAGATTCCTACTTCTATTCCGTTGGTTAAAAAAATCGCCGGATTCAGCTTGGAAATGCCGTCAGATTCTATTCCCCCAAACAGTATGGAGGGAATCATTGATCTTGGAGGTAAATGGGTTGCGTTGATTCCATACAGTATTATTCGTGAAGGAAAAGCCAAAGTTGAATATAATCACAAAGGAATGTGGTGGGGAGAATCCCTCTCTGGAACTGCTGACTGTATCAGAATGGCAAATAAATCTGGGTTAAAAACAATGCTAAAACCTCATGTTTGGGTAATTGGTCAGGGATGGCCAGGGAAGTTTGACCTTAGTACGGAAAAGGAGTGGTTAACATGGGAAGCGTCTTACCGTGAGTATATTTTGACTTTTGCTCAAGTAGCAGAAGAGGAAAAAGTTGATTTGTTCTGTATTGGAACGGAATTCAGAATTGCTGTTGTGAAAAGGAGGGAATTCTGGAGACAATTGATCAAGGATGTCAGAGGGATTTATCACGGTGAAATAACCTACGCCTCAAATTGGGACAATTACAAGAAAGTTAATTTTTGGAATGAACTCGATTATATTGGAGTGGATGCCTATTTTCCTTTTTCAAAGAAAAAGAAACCTAAGCTCAATAAGTTAGTGACGAGCTGGGAAAAGCAAGGGGAGAAATTAAAGGCATTTTCTGAAAAGTGGAATAAGAAGATCATATTTACTGAGTATGGTTTCCGAAGTATTGAATATCCAGAAGCAGTTGCAGAAAACGGTGAGTCCAATTTGAAGCCGGATATGAAGAACCAAAAAACGGCATATCTTGCCTTTTTTCAAACGATCTGGGAAGAAGATTGGTTCATAGGAGGATTTCTTTGGAAATGGAAGTTTAAAGAAAATCCAGGTGGAGAAAATGACACACAGTTTACTCCGCAAAACAAACCCGCTGAAAAACTCATTCAGAAATACTACTCGAAAGCTCACTAATTTCCAGTTTTTGATCGTTTTTGACTAAAAAACGAAGTAATCAACGCGATTTAGTGAATAAGTTCTCTGAGTATCAGTCAAAAGAACACCTTCTGTTCATTATATTTGGTAGTTGTCCAAATCAACGGAAGAAAATGGCGGAAAATCAATACACAGAAGATAATATACGATCCCTCGATTGGAAGGAACATATCCGATTGAGACCAGGAATGTACATCGGGAAATTAGGTGACGGATCGGCAGCGGATGATGGAATCTATATTCTTGTGAAGGAAACGATCGATAATAGTATCGATGAATTCGTGATGGGGAATGGGAAACAGATCAACGTGATTGTAAAAGACGGAAAAGTCTCTGTAAGAGATTATGGCCGTGGAATTCCTTTAGGGAAAGTGATCGATTGTGTATCGAAAATAAATACGGGAGGTAAATACGATTCCAAAGCATTTAAGAAATCTGTTGGACTGAATGGAGTCGGAACAAAAGCCGTGAATGCACTTTCAAGTCATTTCATGGTGTACTCTGTGCGCGATGGGGAAAAGAAGCAAGTGACATTTTCTCGAGGTGAAATTGTTGAGGATCTTCCAGTGACGAAAACAGATGAGCCGAATGGGTCCTATTTCGAATTCATTCCTGATGAAACTGTTTTTAAGAAAGTGAATTTCAAGACGGTTTACCTCCAAAAAATGATGTGGAATTATTGTTACCTCAATCGTGGGCTGACATTGAAAATGAATGGTGAGAAATTCCTTTCGAAAAATGGTTTGAAAGACCTGCTCGAAAACAACATGGATGGTGATCCGCTTTACCCAATCATTCACTTAGAAGGTTACGATATTGAAGTGGCATTTACACATGGTAAAACATACGGAGAGGATTATTCATCTTTCGTAAATGGTCAACATACCACGCAAGGTGGAACACATCAAAGTGCCTTTCGTGAGTCTGTAGCGAAAGTGATTAAAGATTTTTACGGAAAAAATTACGAAGCATCGGATATTCGCCAGTCGATTGTGGCGGCAGTTGCAATAAAAGTAGTTGAGCCGATATTCGAATCGCAAACTAAAACAAAACTCGGTTCTCAAGAAATTGAGCCTGGAGGAAAATCGATGCGTGCATTTATCAATGATTTCTTGAAAGAGAATTTGGATAATTATTTGCACAGACACCCTGATGTTGCCGAAACGATAGAAAAGAAGATCCGACAATCAGAGAAGGAACGAAAAGAACTTTCAGGAATTCGTAAAATTGCTAGAGATAGAGCGAAAAAAGCAAACTTACACAACAAGAAATTACGCGATTGTAGAGTGCACTTAACGGATCTAAAACATGCGCGCCGTGAAGAAACTACAATGTTCATCACCGAGGGAGATTCTGCCAGTGGATCAATTACAAAATCACGTGATGTCAATACGCAAGCAGTGTTCTCATTACGAGGGAAACCATTGAACTGTTTCGGATTGACGAAAAAAGTGGTTTACGAAAATGAAGAATTCAATTTGATCCAAGCGGCCTTAAACATTGAAGATGACATGGACGATCTTCGCTACAATAAAATTGTTGTTGCAACAGATGCCGATGTCGATGGGATGCACATACGAATGCTTCTCCTCGCATTCTTCTTGCAGTTTTTCCCGGATTTGATCAAAAGAAATCATGTTTATATCTTGCAAACGCCTCTTTTTAGAGTTAGAAACAAGAAGAAAACCATTTACTGTTATTCAGATCAAGAACGCAAAGACGCAATGGCGGAACTTGGTAGAAATCCTGAAATAACACGATTCAAAGGACTGGGAGAGATTTCACCAGATGAGTTCAAGAATTTCATTGGTGAAGACATGCGCTTGGAACCAGTGATCCTCTCAAAAGAAGCATCTATTGAGACAATTCTTTCCTATTATATGGGGAAAAACACTCCAGAACGACAAGAATTTATTATCAATAACCTTCGTGTTGAAGGTGACCTTGATGAAGAATTAGCAGAGAATGATTCATCAGAAGATGACGAACTAGAAAAAGCATCCTAATTCATGGCTGAAGACGAAAACAAAGAAATGGATAACCTCAATGAGGGAAATTCTGAAGATCAGAACGAAGGTGAAAATACACCAACTGATGATGGAATTATTCCAGTTGGTGGACTCTACGAAAATTGGTTCCTTGACTATGCATCATATGTAATTCTCGAACGGGCAGTTCCTGGATTGTACGACGGCCTCAAACCTGTACAGCGAAGAATCTTGCACTCGATGAAGGAAATGGATGATGGACGTTACAACAAAGTAGCGAACATCATTGGTAACACGATGAAATATCACCCACACGGGGATGCTTCTATCGGGGATGCTTTGGTGCAGATCGGTCAAAAGGATTTGATGATCGACATGCAAGGAAACTGGGGAAATACGCTGACAGGTGATAGGGCGGCAGCCGCTCGTTACATTGAGGCGCGTCTTTCTAAATTTGCGTTGCACATTGCGTTTAATGCCAAAACAACCAAATGGCTCAGCAGTTATGATGGTCGAAATAAAGAACCTGAAAATTTACCAGTTAAGTTTCCCTTACTTCTAGCTCAAGGGGCTGAAGGGATTGCGGTTGGATTGGCATGTAAGATCATGCCGCACAATTTCATTGAATTAATTGAACAATCCATTAACCATCTTCGCGGGAAGAAAGTCACAATTTTGCCTGATTTTCCAAATGGTGGAATGGCAGATTTTTCGAATTACAATGATGGAATAAGAGGAGGTAAAATTCGTGTTCGAGCGAAAATTGTAAAGAAGGATAGTAAGACTTTGATCGTCAATGAAGTTCCGTATGGAACAACAACAACATTGATTGATTCAATTCTAAAAGCCAACGAGAAAGGGAAAATAAAAATTCGAAAAGTCGAGGACAACACTGCGGCCGTAGCGGAAGTGATTATTCATTTAGCTCCAGGAGTTTCTCCTGATAAGTCGATGGATGCCTTATATGCATTTACAGATTGTGAAGTTTCGATCTCTCCAAATAGCTCTGTGATTGATGGTGATCGTCCGCGTTTCATGGGGATGACTGAAATTCTCAAGTCGAATACAAATAGTACTGTTGATTTACTCCGTCAGGAGTTGGAGATTCGTTTGGCTGAACTCGAATCGCAATGGCATTTCTCAACATTGGAGAAAATATTCATTCGTGAAGAAATGTACATCGATTTCAAGAAGTACAGCGACAAGGAAACTCTCTTTGTTTATCTTCACAAGGCATTCAAGCCCTTTCGTGAGTTATTTCTTCGTGACATCGTTGATGAAGATTTGCAGAAATTGACGCAAATTCCAATGATTAGAATTACGCGATTTGATTCCTCGAAAGCCGATGATACAATTGTGAAGATTGAAGATGAAATTGCTAAAGTCAAAGAAAATTTAGCGAACCTTATCGAATTCGTAATTGATTACTTCAAAGACATCAAAGCACGCTTTGGAAAAGGAAAAGAGCGTAAGACTGAGATTCGAATATTCGATTCCATTACCGCGAGTAAAGTGATCATTGCGAACCGTAAATTCTATGTGGATTACGAAGAAGGTTTCGTTGGTTACGGCTTAAAGAAAGCTGAATACATCAATGACTGTTCTGAAATCGATGACATTATCGTTTTCTTCGCAACAGGTAAAATGATGGTAAGCAAAGTTTCCGATAAGAAGTTCGTAGGGAAAGGAATTATCTATGCGAACGTATGGAAAAAAGGAGATAAGCGAACAGTCTACCATTTGATGTATCAAGATGGGAAAGGTGGTTCGACTATGATGAAACGTTTCAACGTGAATTCAATTACAAGAGATAAAGAATACGATCTAACCAAAGGGACAAAGGGATCGAAAGTTTTGTACTTCAATGTTCATCCTAACGGGGAAAGAGAAGTAGTGACCGTTATTCTAAGAGCTCGTCCGCACTTAAAACGCTTGAAATTCGATATTGATTTAGGTGAATTATTGATCAAAGGTCGAGCTTCTGGAGGAAATCGTGTGACAAAGGAAATTGTTTCTAAAATTGTCCAGAAGGAAGTTGGTGGATCAACATTGGCTGCTCGAAAAATTTGGTTCGATGAAGTTGTTGGTCGATTGAATGATGATAACCGAGGGAAGTTCTTGGGATCGTTCAAAGGAAATGACAAAATCTTAACGATCTATAAATCTGGAGAATATCGATTGGCGCATTTCGACTTATCATTACACTTTGATGACGACATGATGCACATTGAAAAATGGGTGCCTGAACGACCAATTTCGGCAGTCTATTTTGATGGTGAAAAAGAAATGCACTACGGAAAACGATTTGTATGTGAAGTGACGACTGATAAGAAAGTTCTCTTCATGAGCGAAGACGAGGATTCTTATTTAGATGCTGTTTCGACTGCTTACAGGCCAAGAATTCGTGTGGTGTACAACAAGCTACTCAAGGCAACGAAAAATCTTCCAGATACAATTATTGAGATAGATGAGTTCATTGATATTAAAGGAATGAAATCACAAGGGAATCAAATCACGAAGCTCAAAGTGAAGGAAATTGTTTTAGATCATGATATCGAGGGTGATATTCCTTGGCCAGAGCCAGAGAAAGTACCAACGCCTCAAATAGAAGGGAATTCTGAATCGAAAGAGGATGAAATAAGCCCAACGGTTGAATGGGATTTGACCAAAGATGATGATGATGATGATGATCAACCGAAGTTGTTTTAATACGGTTTTCACCCTAAATGTCTTGCACCTATAGATTCTGTTGTGAAATATCGTACCTTTGCGTTAAAATTATAACCTACTAGGTAATTAAGATTGCTTATCACTGTTTCAATGAATAGATTTCGGTATCTCAACATCCCAATGATTAAAGTGATTTTTTGTGCACTTTTCCTTTTGGAGACTTCAATTTCGTTTTCTCAAGATTCGTCTGAATTCTACCCTGTCTATTGTGCCACTGAAGATAAATCACTCGAAGATGAAATCTCTGTCGAATACTTTCAGGCTGTTAAAAATGATAAAGCGATTTATCGAGGAAAACAATTTAAGGCATTACGAGAAATGCATGCGAAAAGAAGAAATGCATTTTTAAGTCTTCTCAGAAATGGTAAACTAATCTATGCTGGTGAATTACATCGACATGTCCAGAAAATAATGGATGAAGTTGCATCCTCTACTCCTGGTCAAAAAGATATTCGTGTGTTCATTGTTAGAGACGAGTCTGCTAATGCCTTCAATATGGGTGGAGGAAACATTTTTATCCACCTTGGTTTGCTTCGTCGATTAACAAGTGACTCAGAACTCGCTTTTATTCTTGGACATGAATTGGGACATGATTATTTAAACCACTATCATGATAAAACAATTGAATCAGCAGAATTGATTGTAAATGATTCTGTAAATAAACGAATTAGAGAAATTCGAAGATTAGAATATGGAAGAGTGAGCGAATTGAATGAGTTACTCGTTCCGTGGCTCCTTGCGAGCAAAACAAAATCACGTGAATGTGAATATGCCGCGGATCAATTTGGATTAGAGCGCTTGGAGGGTACATCATTTGATCCAAAATCATTTAGTAATGTATTCACGATTCTTGATGAATCAGACAAGGAAATTGATTCAACACTTTTCGATTTCAAAGCACTATTTTTCTTAGATCAGATTGATGATGATTTTACGAGGGCACTAAAATTCAATACACAGTCTTCTCTTGGATCGTTCAAAGTTGAAAAAGATAGTTTAGAGGACCTTTTGCGGACACATCCTTTTGGCTCTCAGAGAAAACAAGAACTAGCTGCTCAATTGAGCATTGAAATTGATGAAACAGCTAATATTCCCGTAGAAAGTGAATATGAAAGCATTAGAAATTTAGCAGAACGCGAGGTGATCGCTGGAGTAATGCATGACGGGAATATTGGACGAGCAGTTTTTCATAGTTTGAACCTTATACGGTCCAAGCCCAATGATAAATTTGCTCAGCGCATACTTGCTTTTTCTTTTGCTTACTTCGCTTACGCTAAAACGCACCGAATTCTGGGTAAATCTATCGGTAATAATAGTCATCATAATTCTGAAAATTTCAACGAACTGTTATTGTTTATTCGACAACTTAAGCCTGAGCAGTGCCTTCAAATTTCTAATATTTTAATTGAAAATTTTAATGGTGAAGAATATGTCTCTTACCCAGCGAAAACAGTTGAAAGCGCATTTTATAAGAACTATGAAGACTTCTCGATTCAACACGATATACTAAGTCTAGAGGAGTCTAATTATTACCTTGAAAATGCCCTGCACTCCATTGTAGTAGCGAGCAATTTATATAAGTAATACCTAATATAACATATACCAATACATCAAATTATGATTAAAAAGATTTCACTCTTATTTCTAGTTCTTGCCTTAACCGGAGGACAATGGATCGGTGCGCAAAGCACAACCATTAGTAACGTTCTGAACATGAAAAGTGCTCAACAGTCTGGAAATATTTTAGAGAATGATAAAATTGTTGGATACTACATTTTCTACTTTAAGGAGAAGAAGAGTAAAACGATAAGTGCATATGAAGTTGAACTTTTCGATGATAACTACAACTCGGTTAAAAGTTTCGAAATAGAACGCCCTAAGAAATCAGTTATGCTGCAAATGGCGTACAATCAAGAAATGTTCTTATTGACATTCTATAATCTAAAAACAGGTTTCGAATTCATTACATACAACCGAGAAGGAGATATTCAGGGAACAAAAAAGATTGATGCTTCAGAAATAGACAGAAAGACCTTATTAAGAAAAGGTTACGGTACGTTCCATGCAAAAGGTTCAACAGGGTTCGTAAGAACATGGGGAAATGAAATTATTGGTTACAATAACAATCTTGAAGAAGAGTGGACATATGAAGCTGAAATTATTGGAAAAAAGGGAATCACTACAGCAGGGATAACTTCAATTACCGATGACTACATCATTGCCTCAGCTTACAAGAAAAAGAGTCTAATGACGAAGAAATTAGATGTGGACGTACTATTAATTGATGCTAAGTCAGGTGACCTAATTAAGACGCTTGAAATGGGTAATCTGGAAACGGGTAAGAAATCAGTTCTTCGTGCAGATTATATTGAAAAATCAAATATGATCTTGATTGTTGGAGAATACTTCAAACCAGGTGATGACATGTTGAAAGACATGAGTGAAGGATTATTTATTCAAGAATTGGATAAATCAGGTAAAATTTCAAGAACAGAAATGTACAGTTGGGAAAAAGATATCGATGAATTTAAAAACGATCAGCTCTCGAAAGAAGAATTAGCGGAATTGAAAAAGCGTTTTTCTCTGATGTTCCATGATGTAATTATCGGTAAAAATGGACATATCTACATGATTGCAGAGCAATTTAAGAAACAGGTAAGTGCATTGGGGGTTGCTGGTAAACTTCTTTCTGGTGGAGATTCACAAGCCGCTGCATTCGAAATTAGAATTGGTAACATGGTTCTGCTTGAATTTGATGATAAATATAAAATGGTTGATTTCAAAGTTGTCTCAAAGAAAAAGAGTAGTGTAATGCTTCCTTCTGGTGCAGGACTCTACGGTCCAGCATTCTTAGGTTATTATGTAAAAGGCACTGGCGGATTTGATTACTCATTTACATCACGTGATGTTGAAAATGATATATATGATGTTGTTTATACTGATCTTGACCGAAAAGGTGAAGAGAAAGGTCAGAAAGCAGACCGTATGCTCGGAGTAATTAGAATTGCTGAAGGAGAAATTGATGCGAACAGAGTCGCTATCAATACCGATGCGAAACACTGGTGGTTGCGTGCAGCTAAACCTGGTTATATTTCAATTTTTGAATACAGCCGTAAAGTGAAAGAATTGACGATTAGACTTGAGCAAATTAGTTACTAAGTCAAATTTGATTTTATACTAAAGAAAGGGAGTTTCGGCTCCCTTTTTTTTGTGCCTATAAATAGCCTGATCTAATTGACATTTGAATTTTACAATTTATTTTGCCAAATTGGCGTACTTTGGTGAAAATGAATAATTTAAATAGCATGAAACAACTTGTATTAGTAGTACTATTGATCCTTTGTAGAGCTAGTTTTGGACAAACTGTTGGAACAATACAATACGACAATGGAACATATGATGGCTATTCCATAATGCATCCATTAAACTTTGACACAAGCTATTTAATCGATAATTGTGGAAAGGTGATCAATAATTGGCCATCTGATTTTCTAAACAGCACATTCGCAGAAATCACAACAAATGGAACCCTAATTAGATCAAGTGTTGACCCAAATACTACGTCTTTTCAAGCCGGGGGAGGTGCAGGAATCCTTCAAGAATTAGCCTGGGATGGAAGCGTGATTTGGAACCATGTTATATCAGATGCGAATATGAGATTGCACCATGATGTGGAAATTTTGCCTTCAGGAAATTTATTGGTGATTGCTTGGGAATTGAAAAATCAAGCGGAATGCTATGCCGCAGGTCGAAATCCTGGAACCTTAGTAGAGGATGAAATGTGGCCTACAGTTATTTACGAATTGGAACAAGTTTACCCAACTGGTGCCAACATTGTTTGGGAATGGCATGCATGGGATCACCTGATCCAAGATAGTGTTCCATCAAGTGGGAATTATGGAAATGTCCAAGCGAATTTTAGACGAATTGATATTCATAAAGGTAACTCGTCTTCTGCTCCAGATTGGGTGCATATGAACGCAATTCATTACAATGCGGAATTGGATCACATCATTTTAAGTGCACCCATGTTCAATGAAATATGGATGATCGATCACAGTACTTCAACCGCCGAAGCTGCTGATTCTGTAGGTGGAAATAGAGGAGTGGGAGGTGATTTACTTTGGAGGTGGGGCAATCCGCAAAGCTATAACCAAGGAAGTTCAGCCGAGCAAAAATTGTTTTTTCAACACGATTGTCAATGGGTAGAAGCTGGAGTGAGATTTGATGAACACATTAGCGTATTCAACAACAGAGACGTTATCAATGGTCAATTGAGGTCGTCAGTTAAGATCATTCGAGTTCATTTCGATACAATCAGTAATTCCTATCCGATGAACAATGGTGTGTTCTTACCTGATCTTGCTGATTACACCTATGAATTATCTGATACAACAATTTCTCCAGGGCTTTCAGGAGTCCAAGTTTTACCGAATGATAATTTATTAATCACAGCTGGGCCACATGGTCATGTATTTGAAATTGATTCAAGCGACAATGTCCTTTGGCAATACAAAGTTCCAATGAGCGCGGCTGGAGTTATCACTGCGCAAGGTGATCCTGCTGGATTAACAAAAAAGATTTTTAAGATGAAACGCTACACTTCTGATTACATCGGTTTTGATGGAGAGGATTTATCGCCGGGAGTTCAAATTGAATTAAATCCTTTGCCGTGTACGTCTATTGTTGGCTTAGAAGAGATTAAAAACGAGGAGTATCACATTTATCCAAACCCGGCCACAGATTACTTAGAACTCACTGAGTTGAATCCAGATTTTGAAGTTTCCGTTACGGATGGACTTGGGAGATTATTGTATACGTTCAAAACCAATGATTCTGACTTAAGGATTGATTGCTCAGAGTGGAAAAGTGGAATGTACTACTTGAAACATCAAGCAAATGTTCTTTCAGTTGTTGTGAATTAAAATAACTTAACTGATTCCATCATTCCAATTGACATTCCAATTTGAAACCGTTAATTTCGTAACACGGACTATGTTATAGTCAACGAAGGGTGATTTCTCTCCAGGAATGAGGAAAGGATAACAGTTCTCCGAGATGAACGACATAATGCAAAAGAGCCAATGCGAAAGCATCAAGATCTTAGATCGGAGTTTTGCACAAGCTAAAAAGGAATAACATGAATACAACAGCAGAAAAATTGTCATCAGAGGAATTAGTGCAACTAGAGAGTAAGCATGGTGCGCACAATTATCATCCATTAGAAGTTGTTTTGTCTCGTGGTGAAGGAGTTCATGTGTGGGATGTGGAAGGAAAAAGATACTATGATTTCCTTTCAGCTTATTCAGCGGTAAACCAAGGTCATTGTCATCCGAAAATTGTGGCTGCAATGATAGATCAAGCTAAAATCTTAACATTAACATCTCGTGCATTCTACAACGATGCACTTGGACCTTACGAGAAATTCGTAACAGAATACTTTGGATACGATAAAGTCCTTCCAATGAATACCGGAGCTGAAGCGGTTGAAACAGCAATCAAATTGTGTCGAAAATGGGCATATGAGGTAAAAGGAATTTCTGAAGATTCAGCAAAAATTATCGTGTGTAATGGAAACTTCCATGGACGAACGACAACAATTGTATCTTTCTCAGACGATGCTAACGCAAAAGATAACTTTGGACCATTCACTCCAGGATTTATCCGCATTCCTTACAATGATACAGCTGCTTTGGAAGAAGCATTGAAACAAGATAACGTTGCTGGATTCTTAGTAGAACCAATTCAAGGTGAAGCTGGAGTTTTTGTTCCGGACGAAGGATATTTGGCAACAGCGAAGTCATTGTGTAATGCTGCTGGTGCTTTATTCATCGCTGATGAGGTTCAAACAGGAATCGCTCGTACAGGAAAATTGTTGGCTGTTGATTACGAAGATGCGAAACCAGACATCGTGATTTTAGGAAAAGCAATTTCAGGAGGTGCATACCCAGTGTCAGCTGTTTTGGCAAATGATGAGATCATGATGGTGATCAAGCCAGGTCAACATGGTTCTACTTTCGGTGGAAATCCTGTTGCTGCAAAAGTGGCAATCGCAGCATTAGAAGTTGTGACTGATGAGAAATTAGCAGAAAACGCTTTCCGTTTAGGAAATATCTTCCGCGCTGAAATGAATCGAATTATCGAAAAAACGGATTTGGTATTGAAAGTTCGAGGAAAAGGATTGTTGAACGCAATCATCATAAACGATTCTGAAGATAGTGACACTGCTTGGAACTTATGTGTTGCGATGAAAGAAAATGGTTTACTCGCTAAACCAACTCATGGAAACATCATTCGTTTTGCGCCACCATTGGTGATGACAGAGGAGCAATTGATGGACTGTGTTGGAATCATTGAAAAAACACTAATGAACTTCGTGAAGTAAACATATTACGCGATCATATCTGCATTAAAATCAATGGAATGCCTACTAACTTTGTTAGTAGGCATTTTCTTTTTAACTCTGTTGATATGAAACGACTTCTACTATTTCTAGTCATATTCAGTGTCTTACCTCAGATTCAAGCGCAAATTATAGAGCACAATTGGACACGTACTTTCCCTTCAGGAGGGGGATGGAGTACATTCGCGACAGGGATTAGTATCACTGACATCGGTTATGTGTATTCAATTCATAGTTTTGGAAATCAAACATGGACAGGCTCCTCTTCGAATTATTTCTTTTCTAATGGTAACACTGACTTTGTAATCGTGAAAACCAGTAAAACGCAAAATCATATGTGGACAAGGCATATTGGCGGAATAGGTCATGATAGACCATCAGCTATTGAACAAATGGCAAATGGTGATTTAATTATTACTGGAATTTTTTCAGATAGCGTTGATTTTGACCCGGGGCTAGACACTGTTTGGAAAGTATCCCAAGGACAAGAAGATAATTTTTTGTTAAGGTTAGATAAAGATGGAAATTTCCTTAATTGCGTAACATTTGGAGGGGCTGGAACATCATACATCAATGATCTTCAAATTACGGAAAATGATGAAATTTTCATTTGTGGGTGGTATACAGATTCCTTGAATTTTAGCCCATTGCCTCAGCAAAATATTCATGTATGCACCGAAGGTTACAGCTCTTACTTATCCAAGTTTGATTCAAACTTGAATTATATCTCAAGTGTTGCGTTTGAAGGTAATGTTTCGATTACTGATCTTTATAGAACTTCGGAAAACACATTTTTATTTGCTGGGTATTTTGAGGATACTGTTTACTCCCATTTCAATAATTCGATTGATGAGAAACATTCTGCGGGTTTGAGAGATGCGATTTATGGCGAAGTGGATGACCAATTGAATTTTATTTCACAAAAGACGATAGGATCAGATAGTGATGAATTAGGTTGGAACATTGCTCAGTTAGCCAATGGTAGTGTCGTTCTTCAATTAAATTTTTCAGATCCTTTCGAAATTGAAAATGGCTCTGATCCTATAATGGTGCAAGGCCTGTATGCTAGTCTCTCGACAGGTTCCGCAATTGTTTTAGCGAACACGATGATACTTTGTCTTTCGGGGGATACAGTTTTGTGGCATAAAAGGTTCTCAGCATCCGCGTATGGGCGCGTTTATCCACAAACAGCATTCCTACCTGATGAAAATGGTAACTTAATTGCAAGCTATTACTATCACGGTTTTTGCAATTTAGGAGATAATAATTTCACATTGATAGAGGATGGAGCGCAGAGTGGTACCTTTTTGCTAAAGATTGATCAAACAGGAAATATTCGCTGGGTAAGAAGAATTAATGCTTTTGGTTCAGGTATAGCGTTGATTTATGCCTTAAAATTGAAAGGTGAAAACTTATATGCGGCTGGACAATTTTCAGGGAGTATTGATTTTGATTTATCTATTGCGCAAGATGTCCAAAGTGGTTCGGCTGATCCATTCATTACGAAATGGACATTGCATGATCAATACTTGTCAACTGACTCTGACCTTATGGTATCGTCTCCAATTCTATATCCAAACCCAACAAATGAAACACTTTTTATAAAAGAGTCAGATATCATCAACCTAAAGATCTATGATCTCAGCGGGAGAGAGATAAATCCGGACTATTATTTCAATGGAGATCACTATCAACTGAATACGACCGAATTAAGGAATGGAGCCTACATTTTGAGTTACGAGAAGGGAAATTCATTAATAGCAGAACGTTTTGTAGTCCAACATTGAGTCTACTTGTCCGAAAATCAGCTGATCGGATAATCGATTTTTTTGTTCAGATCATAGCAAAGGAAATATCAGTATTTTAGCCACGGAGGAATAATTTTCATCTCCAAATGTGAGAATGGGCGAGAATACGAGGCAATCTAAAAGAAAGAACATACTGACGAAGCTCTCTGGCTTGATCATCTTTCTGATTGTTTTAGTCAGTCATTTTCAAGAAAAAAAGTGGAACGATCCCAATTTGATTATTTCTGGAGATGTTCAGGTATACTACGCGTATTTACCAGCGTATTTCATCCATGATGATATTGATTTCGTTAACCCCGAAGTCTATCATACTGAAAACCACCTTCGACTTCAATATGCTGAAAACCCAAATGGGGATAGATACATTCGAAGCACATGTGGCATGGCAATCGTTTATGCTCCATTCTTTTTTATTGGGCATTTAGCGGCTTCTGCTTTGGGAGAACCAATGGACGGTTTCAGCTATCCATACATGTTTTCCTTGGTAATCGGGACACTCCTTTTTCTTGCACTAGGGCTTCTTTTTCTTAGTAAACTGCTCTTGCGCTATTTTGATGATCGCACCGTGTCGATTACCCTTCTAGTCCTTTATCTCGGAACGAATTTTTTCTATTATTTAACCGGAACGATACTTTATCCGCACGGGTTTAGCTTTACTCTTCTCGTGATCATTTTATACGGTACCATAAACTGGTTGGAAAAACCGTCTATTAAGTGGACATTGATTATCGGGTTTCTAGCAGGCTTATTAGTATTGATCCGCCCGGTAGATGTACTATTCGTTGCATTCTTGCCCTTAATTGGTGTCTTGTCACTAAAGCAATTCAAAGAGCGCTTGCAATTGTTGTGGGATAAAAAACTGTACTTACTCTTAATGTTAGTTGCTGGCTTGGTGATAATGATTCCCCAATTCATCTACAATTACCACCTATCAGGAAAGTTGATTTTTAACATGTATGCGCACTCTGGGGAGCGTTTCTTTTTCACTAATCCCCATCTAATTGATAGTTTGTTCAGTTATCGGAATGGCTGGTTAGTTTACAGTCCTTTGATGATCTTTAGTTTGATTGGAATTGTTCTAATGCTCCGTCAACGCAATCAATGGATTCGATATGTACTCCCTGTATTCCTGATCTATTATTTTGTCCTTGCTTCGTGGTGGTGTTGGTGGTATGCTGGATTTGGAAACCGTGCCTACATTAATATGTATCCGTTTTTAGCAATTTCATTGGCAACTGCCGTTCATTTCTTTCTCCAACGTTCGTTTGTTGTTCGGAGCGGATTCAAACTGATTCTATTTGTGGGAATTCTTTTGTCGCTTTTTCAAGTCAATCAATTTACACGTGGTGTGATTCATTGGGGGGAGATGACCAAGAGCGCATATTGGGATGTTTTCTTGAAAGAAAAACCTTCGGAATTGTACTCTACTTATCTGAGAGTACCAAATGTAGTGGATCGAAAAAAGGGCTTGGATCGTATTTTTGAGCCAAAGGTAGAGTTGATTTATCAGAAAGATTTTTCCTTTGATGCTGGAAGTATTCAAGATTCTAGCATGGCGCTATTTGTCAAAAATGGTGTCGTAGAGATTCCCGGGAAAACTGAATTTTTCGGAGATATTCCCTTGCCAGTTTCAAAGGACATTAACGAAGTTTACCTCACTGTTTGGGTAAAAGGAGCTGATGAGGGTGAAATGCACATTACATTGACCAA
>NVXP01000034.1 GCA_002733985.1 Fluviicola sp.
AAATGGCGTCACTATCATATTCAATTCAGCCGTAGATTTATTGCCACTCGCATTTGGTCTTACCGATTAAAATGAACTAAAATGAAAAAAATACTTTTTCCGTCCCTCTTAATATTAGCGTTTTTAGTGTCTTGCAAGTCTACGAAACCATTTGATGGAACTCCTGGCGTTAGTCTTGTTCCAGAAAGCGATGAGCCATATATTGCGGGGGGTACAATTGTTTGTTCTCTATATTCGCAAGACAAATCTGATAGCTTAGAAAGTTCGATAAGCTATATGTTTTATGATAATGCAAATCTAACTTATCACGACTCAGTCAACAAAATCATAAAGGAATATGTTCAAGGTTATACTTCTTTTGAAGAAGAGACAACGGGGGAATATTCGGACTTAACTGATCAGTTCGTGCTTGAGTCAATGGTGAAATTCGCGAACGAATACAACCGACAGCTTGAATCTTATGATGAGGATGATTACACAGGAGGTATTTGGATTACGGAATCAACTGTGGAAGTTATTGATGAAAACCCTGACTACGTTGAAGTCTCTTTTGGGAACTGGAGCTATTTAGGAGGAGCTCATGGAAATAATGTCACTGAGCAGAGAATAATTGAAAAGAAAACAGGGCGTGAATTAAAATTGAGTGACTTCTTCACAGATCTTGTTGAGTTGTCATCGATCGCAGAAGTTATTTTCCGAGCCGATCAAGAAATCCCTGTAAATGTTAGCACTGAAGACGCCGGATTCTGGTTCGAAAACGGTTTATTCCACCTAAATGAAAATTTTGTATTCAATGGAGAATCAATCGATTTCTTATACAATCAATATGAAATTGCTCCTTATGCTGCAGGTCTGATTTACCTGAGTATTCCAATGGATAAAATCCAACATCTACTCAAAAGAGAGGTCGATTAATAGAGTTAATATTTAATGCTCTCCTTGATTTTTTTGTGAAACTATTTCTCCATCATTTTTAGTGCATAAATTCTTGCATTTCTTTTCCCCAAAATGACTGCTTGTTACATGCAGAATTTTATATATTTGCTTTTCGTTATTTAAAAGAAGACCATGGCGGTGAAGGACAAAAAAGAACCTACAAAATCGACTCGAAAATCAAAGGTTGCTGGTAAAGCAAAATTTTCGAAAGAGACATATATTAAGTGGTATAAAGACATGCTACTCATTCGTAAGTTTGAGGAGAAAGCAGGTCAGTTGTACATTCAACAGAAATTTGGTGGATTTTGTCACCTCTATATTGGACAGGAAGCAATTGTTGCAGGTACAGCAAGTGGATGTCAAAAAGGAGACAAGCACATGACTGCATATCGCGATCATGGTCACCCAATTGCGCTTGGATCAGATCCACGTAAATTGATGGCCGAATTATACGGTCGAACTACTGGATGTTCTAAAGGAAAAGGTGGATCAATGCACTTCTTTGATAAGGAAGTTAATTTCGTTGGAGGTCACGGTATTGTTGGAGCTCAAATTGCAATGGGAGCAGGGCTTGCTTTCGCAGAGAAATACAATGACACAAATAATGTTGTTTTTGTTTCGATGGGTGATGGTGCAGTTCGACAAGGAGCATTGCATGAGACCTTCAATATGGCGATGGTTTGGAAATTGCCAGTTGTTTTCATTATTGAAAACAATAACTACGCGATGGGAACATCAGTAGAGCGAACAACAAACGTTACGGATCTTTCTAAAATTGGATTGTCATATGATATGCCTTCTAAATCAGTAAATGGAATGTCTCCTGAAGCTGTTCACGAAGCAATTGAAGAAGCTGCTACTCGCGGACGTAAAGGTGGAGGTCCAACATTACTTGATATAAGAACGTACCGTTACAAAGGGCATTCAATGTCTGATCCTCAGAAATACAGAACCAAAGATGAAGTTGCTGAATGGATGGAGCAAGATCCAATTGAGCATTGTGAATCAGTTATTTTAGAAAATAAATGGCTGAACGCAAAAGGAATTAAAGAAATTGGTGACTGGGTTAAAAAAGAGATAAAAGAATCAGTTGAATTTGCTGAAAACTCTCCTTTCCCAGAAGGTAAGGACTTGTACGATGATATCTACAAGGAAGAAAATTACCCATTTATAGTTGAATATTAGAATCCTCAATAGTTAAGATATTATGGCGGAAGTAATTTATATGCCGAAGTTGAGCGACACCATGACAGAAGGTGTTGTTGCTGATTGGAACAAGAAAGTTGGAGATGAAGTTTCTGAAGGGGAACTTCTTGCTGAAATTGAAACTGACAAAGCAACAATGGAGTTTGAATCCTTTTATGACGGTGTGCTATTGCACATTGGAGTTGGTAAAGGTGAAACTGCTCCAGTAAATACTCTATTAGCCATTATTGGTGATAAAGGGGAGGATATTGAGAAAATTTTAGCAGAGGCTAAGAATCCAACAAAGGCGGAAGTTAAGGAGGAAAATGCTCCTGAGAAGGAAGAAGCTGCTCCAGTTGTAAAACCAACTGCTGCAAGTGTTCCAACACCTGTTCAAGCTGCTGTTACGGAGTCAAATGGACGTGTGTTTGCATCTCCATTAGCGAGGAAAATGGCCTCTGAAAAAGGGATTGATCTTGCCAATGTTAATGGAACTGGTGATAACGGACGAATCGTAAAGCGTGACATTGATCATTATGTGCCTTATGTACCGGCAATCGGTGGTAACAAAAGAGCACATGTTGGTGTGGAGACATACACGGATGAGCCGATTTCTCAAATGAGAAAAGTGATCGCAAAACGATTATCTGAGAGTAAGTTTACAGCTCCTCATTTCTACTTGACGATCGAACTTGACATGGACAGAGCGATGGATATACGCGCTTCTCTTAAGGGACATGCTGAAGTTAGAGTTTCAGTCAATGATATGGTGATCAAAGCATGTGCATTGTCACTGCGAGAACACCCAGCTGTAAATAGCGCTTGGCTTGGAGATGTTATCAGAAGAAATGAACATGTACACATTGGTGTTGCTGTTGCGGTTGACGAAGGTTTACTCGTTCCTGTTGTTCGCTTTGCAGATGGTAAAGGAATGCAGGAAATTGGTGCAGAAGTTCGTGAATTGGCAGCAAAAGCAAAAAACAAGAAACTACAGCCTTCTGAATGGGAAGGGAATACATTCACAGTTTCAAATCTTGGAATGTTCGGAATTGAGGAATTCACAGCAATTGTAAATCCTCCTGATAGTTGCATTATGGCTGTTGGTGGAATTCGACAAGTGCCTGTTGTGAAAAACGGAGAAATTGTTCCAGGAAACGTTATGAAAGTAACCTTGTCGTGTGATCACCGTGTAGTAGATGGAGTTTTAGGTGCGTCTTTCCTAAATACATTCAAAGGATATATGGAGAATCCAGCAACGCTTCTTCTCTAGTGAAATGAACAAAATGCATTGAATGTTTTAAACGTTCAGAATATATATTACGATGCCCAGATATCCCGATAACTATCGGAATTGTCTGGGCATTTTTTTTGCATTTTCCACAACTGGAAATGAACTATGAATTAGTTTTTTGCTCCAATTTAATAAAGTGAAATTGTGCTTTTTTGTCTCTAAACAGTAGCCTCATTTGATGTTTTAGGTGAGTTGAATAATGAATCCTTCATTTTCAAGGAGTTCCTGTCGATTCTGTCGCAATAGAAATGAATTGATACTTGTTTGCTTTTTTCGATGTGACAATGCCTGAGTTTTGCGCAATTGTCAATCAATAAGATAGTTGTATATTAGCTGATAGCTCCTAGTGTTAATTATACGTTCAAAAATGTACTAAACCGTTTTTTGAATACTATATGATACTACTATTTTTAATAACCAATTAACTACAAATATGCGAATGTTTCAAACGGTAAGCGTTTGGACGTTGACTATGCTAACACTGCTAATTTCTGAACGATCTTTTAGTCAGGCAACAATCAACGTTCGTGTTATTTCTGTACAAGTTGTCAACTCAGTTGATTGCGATGGATTTTTAAATGGCGATAGTGATTTCGCCTGGGAATTTCTAGCTACAGATAACTCCCTCGGTAATTCTAACAACAATCCAGTTCTTTTCGGGGTTTTAGGTGATTTCAATTTCGCCTACCAAAATGGTAACAATGGCCCCTATACAATGACTGCTCCTGGAGGTGGTTTCTCTCCAAACAATGGATTGTATTTCTCTCATGACTATGTATGTCCAACGGATGTACCAACAAACATTGTGATTGATTGGCGCGCATATGAGAACGATGACATATTCTTTAACTACTCGCTTGGTTTGGGTGGCTCTGATGGAGAAACAGCCAATCAAACTGTCAACATGGCTGTGCCAGCTGGGGCAGGAACAAATCTGCAAACCTACACAGCAACAAGTACAGATGGTGGTTGTAACCAAACGTATTCGATTACATTCGAAGTGGAGCGCGTTCCAATTGTACTGAATTACTTAGAGGATAATATTTGTGATGCAACACAAGTCGTAATGAATACCACCTATACATTAGGATGGTGTCCTTCTGCAACCTTAGAGGCAAATGAACCACATACTGGAGATGTAACTGCAAATGGATCTGTTTGGGTGAAATTTGTTGCACCTGCGAGTGGTGAAGTTGAAGTTACCACAGATTTAAGTGGAACAGAGTTCGGAACGTACTTTCAAATCTATCACGCCGTTGATGGTCTGAATTGTGGAAATGGGATTCAACCAATCACAGGAACACTCATTAAAGATAAATTCGAGTACTTGTCAAATCACCAGTTTTCGGATGGGATTGATTTTCTTGGCGTTGATCCTGAAGCCGAAATTGATTTAGATGCATGTAACCCAGTTGCGTTGATTTCATATCAGAAAGTTCAAGCTGGCGAAACGTATTATGTACAAATTACTGCTGATGACGGTGGAGAAAGAGGGTATTATGAATTCCGTGTAAACGATTTAGGTGGAGGAAGTCCTCCGAATCAGGAAGATATTCCGTGTAATTCACCATTGACTGCTTTCGGTACTGCTCCAATTAGTTCTGGCGCAGGATCAGGTGCTTCAATGAACTTGAGTTTCGGTTGTGCTTTTGATAGCGGAAATGATTTTGGTGAAGTAGGAGATGTGCATACATCATCTGATCCAAGTGAGTACCATGCATATGATTATGATCACATTACAGCAGGTAACGGAACAGTCAACGAATCAGTTTGGATGAATTTTGTAGCTCCGAACAGTGGACGAATTGTGTTTGAAACGGATTATCAAAGTTCTGTTTTTTCTGAAGATGCAGCATTCTTTGGTTATGATAAACGTTTTGGACCAGGAATTCCTTCCGATTTTAATTGTGCAAACCTCGAATTTATTGCCGCTGAAGAAGGTGGTGTGAATGGAATATTTGGTGGTGGTACGGAAAGTGCGATCATTATGGAACAATGTTTGGAACCTGGATATACCTACTATGGAATGGTTGATCCAGCGAATAACCTAACATTCGTGAATGCGCAAAATATTGACACATGGGTATATGATCCAGGCGTGGAAGATCCAGTCAATAATCCTCCAGGAAATGATATTTTGTGTTTAGCATCAATTGATCCTATTTTTGAAGTGCCTGTTACTCCAGCTGGGATGTTGCCTCCTTTCAATGCTGTGGCTGGATCAAATGAACGAGCGTGTAGAGAATATTTAGCGGGAGAACCTCCTGTTATGCCACTACAGGCAGATCGAGCAGATCAAACGGTGTGGCATTACTTCACCGTTCCTGCTTCAGGAGCGATTGAAATGAACATTCGAGCTTATATTGGAATGGATACTTTACGTTACGCGATGTACACATTCTTGAATGGAACTGATTGTTATGGAGGATTGAATCCGGCAACGTTTACTTTGGATGGAACACAAACTAGTCCGATTATCACACCAATATTGAGCGGTTCAGCTGGATTTGAAGGAAATCAAGAGTCAGTTTGTTGTATGACACCAGGGGCAATTATCGCTATTCAATTAGATGGAGGCTCTCCGGGAGATGAAGGTCAATACATCATCGAATACATCCGAGAGGTCGAAAGTTATTCTGGAGATACGTACGTTGAACTAGTGAATACAACAGTTGTCGATCTTAATTCAGCAGATACAGCCTTCGTTTGTTTTGGTGATGATCTTACACCTGGTAACTTGTTAGATGGAAATGGTGATCCAACTTTGGACATTCCTTCTTGTCTCACGCCTGGTTTTGTAATGCACAGTACGATACTTGTTCCTGATCCAGTAATGGGGTCTGGATTCACGTACATCGATACCGTTCAAAATTTATCAGGAGTGTTCACAAACAACACAAACGGATCAGGGGCATTTGGAAACCCACTCTTCAATACAGTATATTATGTTTCATCCATGGCGGATGATCCTTCTGCATGGGGTGATTTCTTCTGTTCAACGTCAACAGTAGATAACACGGTTCAGGTTGTATACTTGGAGCCAATTGTTCCTTTATCAGCTTATGATAATGCCTTGTGCGAGTTTACCTTTACTGCATCTGGTGGAATGAGCGCATTTGATGGTTCTGAGTTCTCTTATACGATCCAAGATCCTACAATGACGGTTGTTCAATCTGGAACATTCCCAACCGGAACAAGCATTATGTATTCTGTACCATCTGCAGCAATCTATACCGTGAATGTTGACGATGGAAGTTGTCCATATTCATTTACTATCGATGCTACAGCTTGTGGAAATCCGTGTATTGTGAGTCCAAATATCAACTACGTTGAGGCTAGTATTTGTAACGGTCAATCGATTTTCCTTGAAGGAGCAAATCAAACTACAGCTGCTGTTTACACTGACATTTTCATCGGAGCGAATGGATGTGATAGCACCATTTACACAACGCTTTCAATCCTAGAGCCGGTTGCTGTTTCTAATGCCGTTACCATTTGTACAGGGTCGTCTTACACCGTAGGAACGAATGTTTATACAAATGCGGGACAATACATTGACATCTTCACTGCTGCAAATGGTTGTGATAGTGTGATAACGACAAACTTGTTCGTAGAATCTCAAATTTCGACGAGTGTGACACAAACAATTTGTACAGGTGCAACGTACCTCTTCGATGGAAACAACTTGGATGTATCTGGATCGTACGTTGATACCTTAGTTGCTTCTGCAGGTTGCGATTCAATTGTAACATTATACTTGACAGTTGTGCCGCTCATTACCAATTCAATTACGGAAACAATTTGTGAGGGAACAAGCACTGCATTTGGTACTCAAACCTTGTCAACTTCAGGGAGCTATGATGAAATGTTCACTACAGATACTGGATGTGATTCACTTGTAACGATGTTCTTGTTTGTCTCACCGACAATTGAAAATTCAATTTCATCCGTAATCTGTGAAGGTCAATCATATACATTCGGAACACAGACTTTAACAACAACAGGAAACTATACCGAAATGTTCACTACCGCAACAGGATGTGATTCACTGGTTGAATTATTCTTGACCGTTTCAGAAGCACTTGATTTTACCATATACGATTCAATTTGTGATGGTGAGTCGTATGTCTTAGGTTCGCAAACCATAACTGTTTCTGGAGTGTACACGGAGAACTTCCCGAATGCAGGAGGATGTGATTCATTGGTTACGTTGGAGTTGGAAGTACTCGATTGCCAAGCATTGCTTGAAATTAGTAATATCTGTACTCCAAACGATGATGGCAGAAACGATACGTGGCGTGTTAGCGATCTCAATCAAATCATGGGATGTACCGTCAGGATCTTTAATAGGTGGGGGGAGCTCATGTATGAGACAAATGATTACCAAAACGATTGGGCAGGAACCAAAGAGGGTGAAATTTTGCCAGATGGAGCGTATTACTACACCATTGGATGTGAAGAAGATCGAGAGTACCAGGGAGCTATTAATTTAATGCGATTTAAAAAATAGAAACCATGAAAGGAATCAATAAATATATCGCAGTTGGTGTTGTTTGCATGATCGTTTCAGGGGCTTTTGCTCAACAGACGAGACAAACGAACCTATACAATTACAATAAATTCTCTCTCAACCCTGCTTATGCAGGTTCAAGTGGGTGTACAGAACTGAATTTTTCTCACGTCAATCAATGGGTGAAAGTCGAAGGAGCTCCAACAACGAGTTTTTTCAATGCAAATACGCGATTGGGAAAGAATTGGGGAGTAGGTGCTGACATATTGTTGGATCGTCTTGGATTGTTCCAACAGGTTTCGGTAAATGGAGCTGTATCATATGGAGTTACAATTGCCCGAGATCACCATGTTCGATTAGGAATCAGTGCTGGGTATTTTCAAATGAGAATCGATCCGACAAACGTGATTGCGTTTGACGATGGAGATCAAATTATCGATGGAGGAGTGCAAACAGCAAGCTCCTTGAATACTTCAGCTGGGATTTTGTATCAATTCAAAGGATTGGAACTCTCTTTTGCTTCAAAACAATTGATCGAATCTCGGAGTAATTTCAATTTAACAGGCCTTGAAGGTTATGGGTTGAAACGCCACTTCGTTGGATATGCATCGTATGACATTTCACTCAATAAACAGTTGTCACTTAAGCCGAATGTTTTGTACCGTGGAGTAGGAAATGTGCAACAGTTCGATTTCAATGCTGATATTAACTACAATGATTTCGTCTACGGAGGAATTGGATGGAGAACACAAGTTGGCCTAGTAGCCCGAATAGGAGTGAACATTCGCAAATTGTTCTTTCTGGGGTATGCGTATGAAATGCCAATGCAAAATTTGGCCTCGTATGGTGCTGGATCACATGAAATCACCCTTGGATTGAAATTCTGTAAGAAGGAGAAGGAAGAAATCATTGATCCAATAGCGAAGAACATCACACCAGTTGTTCCAGTAATCGATACTGTTACAATTGTCGAACGTATTGTGGATACTGTGTTTGTTGATCGACCAATTGCAACAAATGACATAAATCAGGCAATGCTCAATGCTTCTGAGAATTTGGAATTCTTGTATGATAAATCAATCATTGTGGAAGAATCATATGCCTCACTTGAGGGGTTGACGAATATTCTACTTATTCGCAAGGATGTCAAAATTCAATTGGATGGACATACGGATGGCGATGGAACTGAAGCATACAACCTGAAGTTGTCGAAGAACCGAGTGGAAGCTGTAAAACGATTCCTGGTTGCAAATGGAGTAGATGCATCGCGTATTAAAACCGATTATCATGGAGAAACAAAACCGATTTCATCCAATGATAACGAGAATGGAAAAGCTAGAAATCGTCGTGTAGAAATGAAGATTATCTCAGAATAGATACTTCCAATTTCCTGTAATAGTTCGTTTACCGAGTTTTTCACTTCGTTTTGAGGTGAAATTGTCTAAGACGGTTTCAAAGGATCAATTTCTTTGAATTTTCGATGTACTGCTCTATATATCAGTTGTATGACATGCTCCCTCTGCAGTACTATACCTAACTTAGTATTCAATTTAAAACATAGTTAGTATGAGTGTAAAGGAAAAATATCAACCAGTATTAGACTTAGGTCAAGAGTTAGGGATTAAAAACGGAAATGTAACCGAGGAGAATGGAATTCTTAGCATAAGCGGTACTGCCAACACACCTTACGAAAGAAATATTATTTGGGATAAGATTAAAGAAATTGGAGGTGCTGAACTTACTGATGTTCGCGCAAGTATTAAAGTAGAAGATGAAACGGTATTTCACAAACATACTGTTGCAAGTGGAGAAACTTTGAGCAAGATAGCGTTGAAGTATTACGGTAATGCTGGAAAATATCCTCAAATTTTTGAAGCAAATACCGATATCCTAAAAGATGCCAATACGATTCATCCCAATCAACTTTTGATTATTCCAAACGAATAAATTTAATAGGAATAGTACCAATCAATTTTGAAAGTTATCTCAAAATTGATTATTAAGTATTATTGAAAAGGCTCATTCCAACCGAATGAGCCTTTTTTCTGATAATTAGATGCTTAGTTTTGAAAATTCACTTTTTTTTTGATGTTTTAAAATAGTGAAACTGGATAAGTTTTTATAATTTCGTTGAAATATTTAACCACTACTTATGTTGCGAAATTTCTTTATCCGTTCCGGTAATTCTATTTATAATGCCTTGAAAGCTACTGGTGTTAAAACAATTTTAGGTGCAGTTTTTATTGCTGTTGCATTTAGTAGTAGTTCACAACAAATACAGATTTCTATCGGGTCGCCTATTGACGCTGTTGAAGGAAGTGGAGGCGATATTTCTTTTATTGTTTTCTTAGAAGGCGGAGGTGTTAATAATACTGGGAGTTCTATTACTGGTAGTTTAACATTTACGGGTACAGCAATTAACGGAACTGATTATGTTGGTCCAGCATCTTTCTCTATTCCAAATGGAGTAAATTCTACAACCGTAATTGTTACGGTAGTTGATGACGCAATTGTAGAACCAATTGAGACCGTCATCGCTTCTCTATCCCTTACAAGTATAGGAGTAATTGTAACTGCAACATCAACCGCAAACATCTACGATGATGATGCTGGATCCATATTCATTTCTATCGGGTCGCCGGTTGATGCTGTTGAAGGGACGTCAGATATTTCTTTTGATGTATTCATAGAGGGAGGTGGGCTAAATACTACTGGAATGCCAATTACGGGGACCATTAGTTATGTAGGTACTGCATCTAGCATCACAGATTACGTGCCTGTACCAGTTTTCTCTATTCCTTCTGGATTCAATTCTACAACAATTAACATTACAGTAATTGACGATGTAATTGTAGAGCCAACAGAGGCTGTGACCCCAATGCTCGTAGGATCTCCTAGTATTGGTACATATGCCAACACTACATCAACAGCATACATTCTTGATGATGATGCATCAACATTGATCATATCAATCGGTTCACCAGTGGATGGTACTGAAGGTTTATCAGATGTATCATATGATGTTTATCTTGAGGGCGGGGTAATCAATGCTACTGGCTCTCCAATTATTGGAACAATAAGTTATGCAGGAACAGCATTAATAGGACTGGATGTTATTAGTGTACCTTCCATATTTACTATTCCAAATGGGTCGAACTCTACGATAATCACTCTACCGGTGATGGATGATATCCTTTTGGAATGCGACGAAACAATCATTGCAACAATTTCCAGTCCTATTATAGGGGCGATTGGAAATGCGTCATCGACTGCTATTATTATCGACGATGAATGTGCTCAGGCTTCAATCTCAATTGGGACGCCAATGGATGGAGAAGAAGGTGTATCCGACATTTCCTTCATTATCTCATTAGATGGAGGATTGGTTAACGGGACTGGATCTGCCATTACTGGAACAATTGGATTTTCAGGAACTGCAATTCCTTCTGTGGATTTTGTAGACAACTCAATATTTTCAATACCGAATGGAGCAAGTTTTGTGATTCATGATATTTCAGTATTCGATGATTTGAACGTAGAGCTCGCAGAATCAGTTATTGCAATGATTACTACTGTTTCAATAGGAACAATTTCTGCCATATTTGTAGATACTGCATACATTCTGGACAACGATTCTACCACTGGATTTAAAGACCTAAACCTTAATGCTCTAAGTGTGGAAGTTTATCCGAATCCAGTAAGTTCAACTTTGAATTTAGCATCAGAGCAACAAATGAAAAGTTATTCAATTGTTGATTTAAACGGTCGTGTAATGACAACAGGAGAACTGAAAACAAACCAATTCACATTGAATGTCGAGAACTTACCAAAAGGTTTTTATATAATTCGTGTCGAATTGGAGGATGGAAGTTTAGCAACTAAAAAAGTACTGAAACAATAGGTTTTACTACGTAAACTAAATTTAAACATGTCAGAAGCTGCAAGACAGATTGTTGCCATTGTTGCGTTCATTTTTTTTGGACCACTGTTGATGATCACATCATTGAATTATGCTGATGTGGTGCGGTATGAGCTCAACGAAGTGAAAGATGAAGATGATGAGTCGTCTGATTAAAGATCAAGATCGTTACCAACGATCCATCAACAAATTAGAACGCAAGCTTGTCATTGCTTTTTCAGTTTCAGCGTAATCAGTTTGAATCAAAAACGCATTAATCGTTGAAAGAAGCGTATTTCCCTCTTGAGGGATGAATGCCCATCCTTTGATTGAATTTCTTCCAATAATTAAGTTATTCGAAATCACAATTGCGTGGGAGTAAATTCGTCCGTGAAATCCAATTCTACGTCCGCGTTCGAAAATTACGTTGGAATCAAACTTTGTTGATGTCGCCAAGTGTGGGTTATTCGCAATTAAACGATCAATATCTTTTTGCGTAAGTTTTTCTTTAAGTCCAATATTGAATCGAACAGCGTGCATTAATTGGCTTGGCGTGGTAACATCAGAAGAAGTTACACTGGGAAGCATTTCTTTCGTTTCAAATAAATCCACTACGTCAATTGAATGGTGGGTACCTATTTGATCATCCATGTGCCTCGCAACAACATTTGCAGCTACCAATCGTTGGTGATTCCCAATATCCTCAGATCTTCGCACAACGACAAAATCAGACTCCGTATGCTGTTCTAAGTTTTTCCCGGTGAAGGTCGTTAGCAAGCTCGCAAGAGAGTGTGTGTTGCAGGATACTACATGCACAAACTTCTTCTTTCGGATGACCTGATCATTTACGCCAGTCATATAAGGAACACCGAATTTTTTCTCACTTCCTTGAGCACACGCTCCCTTCAGGTTTGGTAGATCCACGTACCATTGTTTGTTCAATATTCCTCCACCATTATTTGTACAGTCGAAAATGTAATCGATCTCATCAATAATAGTATCCAGAAATTCAAAACCCGATTCAGTGACCCGTGAACAAATTCGAACCCCTGTAGAACTCAAGTAATTCAAATCATCCTCTTGCCAAGGCAAGGGCTTATTTTTCAATGCGAAAACAGTGTCAATGTTCAACAATTCCTGATGCTCGATTAGCAGAGCGAGGAGTGTTGTTCCAATGTTTCCAATTCCGTTAACTAGAACCTTCATGACTTTGAGCTTTTATGAATGAGTTGTTTGGCTTTTTGTTTTCCGATAAACGGGACTAGAAATGATTTCCAAAGAAGTTGAAGATCGGTTTTTGTCGAACGTGATTCAATGTATTGCAGGTCACAATTCCATGAAACTTGAGCATCACAAACATTCACAAGTTGAGCCATTCCTGTAATTCCAGGAGGAACGCTCCAACGAATTTCATGCGAAGCATCATCCCACTTCAATCTTACAATATCCGCTTTCGTAAGTGGACGTGGTCCAACAAAGTTCATTTCACCCTTCATAATGTTAAACAACTGCGGGAGTTCATCGATTCCTGTTTTTCTCAGTAGACGTCCAATTCCAGTAATTTGATCATTGTTCATCGTACGAATCTTGTATACAAAAAATGTCTCCTTATCAAGACCGATTCGTTCTTGAATGAAAACAGGAATATTTCGATCCCACAGCCAGACTACAATAAGTGTAAAGAGTAGGAGAGGGGCGATAACAAGGAAAATTAGTGCCGCAAAGAATCGTTGCATAAGCGAAAATACAAAAATCAGAACCTGAAGTAAAGTAAAACACAGAAATCATCAGGTATTGCGTCAAAAAAAGGGTGAAAATTGAGAATATGAACGTGATGATTATTTCCCTAAAAACAAAATAACCCGATTGGTTAGATCGAGCTACTTAATTTTTTTACGATAAGACTAGCAGTTCTTATCGTTATTTCAGTGATAGTGGGGTTCGTCATGTAGAACAGCACTAAAACAAATCTAGTTAAACAGTTGGTCAAATAAAAGGAGTTCCAATTAGATGAATGCGTAATTCACGCACTATTTACTATAACTTACTGCTTGTCAGTGGATTGCATTATTGTCGTGTATGAATTTCACGTAGTTTCCGTTCTCGAAAGTGCGGAATTCCGCACTGCAAATTTTGTTAATTATTGGCTATTTCACTTTTATCTTTCCCGAAGATTATTGAAATTTGAGCATAATTGAATAAACTATGAAAACAACGATCATTCTATTCTTTCTGAGCATGACACCTGCATTCTCACAGGTAAATTGCAAGGAGCTAAGTCAAAATTTTTCTGGTGAATGTGAATCATATAGTCAATCAACTGGCGTTCGATCAAGTTATAGCTACAAAAAAGGAACGCTCCATGGAAAGTTTGAGGAGTCATTTAAGAATGGTCAACAACGTTCCTCAGGAAGCTACAAAGGCGGATTGTTGAACGGTAAATTTTCTGCGTTCTATGAGACTGGAGAGAAATTAACTGAAGGGAAATTCAAGGCAGGAACAGGAAGCTTTACGATGTTTCATCCAAACGGAGTTAACAAAGTCGAAGGACAATTTGAAGAAGGTCTGGCGATTGGAACATGGAGTTATTTCGATTCTAATGGAGACTTGAGTCGGGAATCGGAAGTGAAAGCATCAAGAGTGAGCATGTATACATTCTTAGTCGGAGATGAACTCATTCAAAGTGAAGCGGTATTTGAAGGTTTTTTCGATTCCTTTGATGGTGAAGGATTCTCGTTTTCGTTCGGGAATGATCCTGATTCTACAATGGCACGAATAAAGGTGCAAATTAAGGAGTCAATGAACCGACTTGAAGCGCAAATGGAGCAAATGATGCAAAGTTTTACTGATACATCATTCATGCGATCATTTCAATTTGACTCGACGTTTTCGTTCAACAATTTTGGGGACTCTTCCTTCTTCCAATCATTCCATTTCGATACTATAATTGGAAAAAAGCCTCAACGATCGAATCCATTTTTCACTTCACCGGATCGCGATTTAGTTGATTTTCCTGATGTTGAGCCAAGTTATATTGGCGGTGAAGACGCAATGAAAGCATTTATTCAACAGGAAATGCGCATTCTAGATCAAAGGAAAGAAGCGAGTAAGAAGGGAACTGTTTTTATTGAAGCGATTATCGAGAAGGATGGTTCATTTAGTAATTCGCGTGTGGCGCTTGGCGTCGATGTTGTACGAGATGCCGAAGCCTTGCGTATCACAAGCTTAATGCCGCTATGGAAACCAGCCTCCGTTGACGGACAGTCAGTTAGAAGCCGTTGCATTATCCCTGTAGAATTCAGATTAGATTAGTTTAGTTTAAACATGCATTTTTTGGCTTACTAAACCGTTTTAATGGTCTGTAAATCAATTAAATGAGATTATTCAATTAAACAAATATATTTTATATATATTTGTTGGTGCGGTTTTCCGCATGGTACTATTATAGTATTCCACATTGTTAGTCTTGTTTAGACGGGTTATCTTTACCACAACTCAGTGATCTAACCACTATTCACTCAAGTTTAAAGGAAGCGGAGACGTTTCCTTTTTTAGTTTAGCTCCTTGGTTTGAATATTTCCGCCATCATACAACGAACACTTCCCCCTCCAATTTTTTCAATCGTTCGAATGTCAATTGGCAACAAATGATCATTGTGTTTTTCCAAACTTGTTCGCTGTGCTAATGTCAACTCTTGATTAATTCTATCTGAGAGAACAAGAATTGTTTCGCCCTTTTCATTTTTTACTTGCAGCATGTTCCCTGCAAAATGAGAATAGATTTGATCATTCGTGAATTCAATTATTTCTTTTCCTGTTGATTGGAATGACTGCATCACACGATTTCGATCTGCCTCTACAATCGTTTCTTTTCCTATACAAACGAACGTGTCTCCAACGGAAAGCATCACATTCGTATGGTAAATGGCTTCTCCACTTTTGTCGAGAGCATTGAATGGTACAATTTTGAAATTCGCTATTTTCCCAAATTCCTGTAGTGCGTCTAAATGTGCTCTAGGAGATAACGCAGCATAACAAATTCGATTCGTGCGGTCGAGAATCATGCCACCAGTTCCTTCAAGATATTTAGGAGGAATTTCTTGCTCCCATGAACTTAAATCTGTGTGAATAAAACCATGTTTTTCTATTAAGGAATGAATGATCGTCTCTTTTCGTTCTTTTCTCCTATTCGGAACTGTCATAGGGTAGGTAAACAACTCACCACTCTCATGAGTAGAAATCCAGTTATTCGGAAAAATGGAATCTGGGGTGTAAAAATCAAGTGAATCTTGAACGATATGAACATTGATACCGATTTTCTCTAACTGTGCTACAAACCTCGTGAATTCGCCCAATGCCTTGCCCTGAATAGAATGAGTTTCATCACTCCTTGGTTCATTTTGAAATGAGTTCGTTTCAAAGGCTTCTTTGTTGAATCCAAATTGAATTGGTTCAATCATCAAAAGCATATCCGTTAGCTGACTGGGTAATTTTGAATTCATTCTTCGTAATTGAATTTTATAAAATGCTATCTTGCATAAAAATACTCCATCTATGAAGACATTTTTTACAATGCTTGCAGGATTTCTGCTCATCAGTTCGTCTGTCTTTGCTCAATCATTAAATAAAGTAGAGCCGCAACAGTTCTGGGAAACTAATATTCAGGCAATTTTAAACAGTGACCTTGATGAAGTTGTAAGTCAATCGTATTTTCCAATGACGACGTTTGAAGGAGATTGGTCAAAAAAAGATTTCATCAATAGTTTTGATATGTTGTTTGATGAGTCAATCTTAGCTGCGCTGAGTGATCAATCATTCCGAGACATTCAAGCAATTGAATCTTCTCCAGGGGAAATTACCTACATGGTGGTGATCATAACTTATACGGAAATGGAAGGTGAAACATACGAAAGTGCAACCATTCTTTCATTCAAGAAGTTTGATGGAGAATGGAAGTTGTATGATCTTGACATGGCCGGATAACGAGTAGTTTAATGCGAAAAATTATTCCCTACGTCAAGAAATTCTTTCTAGTAATCTTGATAAGCTTAGAATGTTTCCTTGGATTTATTTGTTTTTACGTTGTTTTCGCACTTTTCGGTATGATTTTCTCGTGTGGACAACTTGATTCAAGCAAAGAAATTACCGTTTATATTCGTTCCAATGGTGTTCATACCGATATCTGCATGCCAATATTAACAGCTCAAAAAGATTGGTTACTGACGTTCAATCTATCTGATTACGAGGATGGAAGTAGAGCAGATTACATTGGGGTTGGTTGGGGAGATAAAGGATTTTTTCTCGATACACCAACGTGGGCCGAATTAAAAGCTTCTACTGCAATTAACGCAATTTTCCTACCCAGTCCAACAGCTATGCATGTTGAGTTCTTGGAGGAGCCTGTACGGTCCGAAACTACACGAAAGGTGCAAATTTCTAAGAAAGCATATTTGAAACTTGTGGCTTTTGTGGAATCGACATTCTTACTGAAGAACAATAAGCCAATTCTCATCCCAAGTAAAGGATATGGACCAAGGGATAATTTTTACGAAGCGCACGGAAATTATCACATGTTCAATACGTGCAATGTTTGGACGAACGATGCCATGAAATCTGCTTCGATTCCAACGTCAATATTTAGTGTTTTCCCTGAAGGGAATTTAATGCATCTCGCAGAGTAATTATGGATGAATACCCATTTCCCATCCGGAAAATTATTCACGTGGATATGGATGCATTCTATGCTTCTGTAGAACAATTAGACAATCCCGAATACCGAAACAAACCTCTTGCTGTAGGAGGCTCACGTGAGCGGGGAGTAGTTGCCGCAGCCAGTTATGAAGCTCGGAAATATGGTGTTCGATCTGCTATGGCGAGTGTTATTGCTGCTAGAAGATGTCCAGAATTAATTTTTGTCAAGCCTCGGTTTGATCGCTACAAGGAGATTTCAAATCAAATTCGAGAGGTTTTTTTCGAATTCACCGATTTGGTGGAGCCACTTTCATTGGACGAGGCATTTCTCGATGTCACTGAGAACAAATACCAACACCAATCAGCTACAATACTTGCAGAGGCGATTCGTTTCCGGATCAAAGAAGAAACAGGGCTAAATGCTTCGGCAGGAATTTCTGTGAATAAGTTTGTCGCGAAAATAGCTTCGGATGTTAACAAACCGAATGGGCAGAAAACGATTCCGCCAGAAGAAGTATTGGGTTTTATCAGTCAATTGCCAATTGAAAAATTCTTTGGAGTAGGAAAAGTGACTGCTGACAAGATGAAATTGCATGGGATTTTTAATGGGAGTGATCTCCGACACAAATCAAAATCATATTTGGATCAATATTTCGGGAAATCGGGTCGACACTTTTATGACATTGTGCGTGGAATTCAGAACAGTCAAGTAACACCAGATCGAATTCGAAAATCCATTGCTGCCGAACGAACGTTTGCAAAAGACGTCAGTACTGAAAACTCAGCCCTTGAATTGTTAAAGAAAATTTCGGAAGAACTGGAACGTAGAACTGAAAAATCAGGAGTTAAAGGGAAGACAGTCACGCTTAAGTTAAAGTACAATGATTTCACTGTTCAGACTAGAAGTAGAACGATGAATGAGTTCATATCTACCTCAGTTGAAATCTTGCCCATCATTCAGGAGTTACTTCATCAAGAAGAACTTAAAATGCCAGTTAGATTGTTAGGGATTTCACTATCGAAGTTAAATACCTTGGAGAAAGAAGAAAACACCGTTTCCGTTCAATTGGAAATGGAATTTTAATTTATTTCAAGTACGCTTGAATTTCTTCACTCATCGGATTCACTTTTGAACCAAAAACTCCTTCAAGTTCACCATTTTCCGAGATCAAGTATTTCTGGAAATTCCATTTAACACTTGAATCTTTTGACCCATTCTTTGATTTATCCGTTAACCAAGAGTAGAGTGGGTGTTGCTTTTTACCCTTTACATCAACCTTTTCAGTAATTTGAAAAGTGACGCCATAGTTGCGCTCACAGAATGTTGCAATTTCATCAGCACCTCCAGGCTCTTGTCCCAAGAATTGATTACACGGTACTCCAATGATCGTTAATTTCTCTCCGTAAAGTTCGTGCAATGCTTGAAGATCCTTGTATTGCGGTGTAAACCCGCATTTTGATGCAACATTTACAATCAAGAGTTTCTTTCCTTTGAACAAACTTAAATCCAATGAATCACCTTCCAAACCGGTGATTTGAATATCGTAGATTGATTCTACTGGTGGCTTGATTTCTGTGATTTGAGAATTTGATTTGAAAGAAAATAATCCGAAAAGTCCCATAATGCTGAGTATAATAAGTTTGTTCATTTCTGTTTACATTAACTTAAGTCAAAGTTAAAAATTTCAATTCAATGCTTGATGCGAATTCAGCTTATTAATATTCCTCTGGAGTTATCTTCCTGATTTTTCCAGAAGCTGTATCAAAATAGAATGTGAATTCATTAATTTCTGTACTGAGATCAACCATTATGTCATTTGGATGAAGAGTTCCATCGAATTCATCCATACCCGAGAAGGAAAGGTTCGTGTAATTCCATTTTCCATTCTGTTTTTGCACACGAATCAAGCAATTATTCGTCTCGTCCATGAGGTAATAAGCATCTTTGACTTTTTCCCAGAGAAATTGATAGCCCAAACCTCCAGTCCAACCTTCATATTTGAAACTAAGCAGCGTTTTACCATAATAATCCTTCAGATAGGTGTTTTTTTCTGCGTGCTTGCCATTTTCATAAACAACTAATAGACAATCATCAAAGAGGTCAACTCCCATTAAGTTTGCATTTTTCTTGATGAAACTAAGTGATTTTCCGTCTGCATAATGGATTGCATTCAAACTGACTAATTTCGAATGGTCAGCTGTGATTTGCACATCATGGTTTGCATAGTTTCCACCTGAACCGCTTAGTTTATCAACGAGTTTGACATTTCCATCCAATCCAATTAACAAAAGAGCATGACTTGCCCAGCAGCTTCCCTCAGCACTAAATGGAACCTGGAAAACTAAAGCATTAAAGGTCTCGTTATATTCAATTAATTGAGGGAGATACGTATCACTGACAAGAACTAGACTGTATTCTGCCTTTTTAAAATCCTCTTTTGTCAATTTAAGTGCAAATACTGTTTTTTCTCCTTCAAACAATGAAATCGTATAATGTCCTTGATAGCCTACGCTGGAGTAGCAGTTTAAAATGTCACCATCAGGATACGATTGATTGTGAAGTATCCGCATGTCTGGATCAAGGCGAGACTCTAGGAGTAAACGGTATTTTTTCTGTTTGATAGAAATGAGCGTATCATACGACCTGCTACCGAATGAATAAAACTCTCCTACGTCACTGAAGGTGTGTGTTGTATCACGATAAATGATCTTTTCTTCTGCCGTTTCAGTATCTACTTCGAGGGGTTCAATTTCTACTGGGAGATCTTTTTCTTCAGATGAACAGCTCGAAATCATCAGTGAAATCGATAGAATTGTTAAGAATGTTCTCATAGTATCAGGTTCGGTTCTTAGTGATAATTCGATAAAAAGTTATGTATATTTGATTCAAAATCAATCTAACCCAAATATGAATTTATCCATCTCCCTTGGAGTTTTTGGTCCGTGGCAACTAATAGCAATCTTACTCCTTTTAGGCATTATTGCGGGAATAATTGTGCTCATTGTGAAATTAACAACTCGAAACTCTGGAAATGAATCGACTTATCAATCAGCAACTGATCCACTTGATCAATTGGCTAGCTTGAACAAGCTAAAACAGGACGGTGCGCTGTCTGAAGTTGAATTCGAGATTGAAAAACGCAAGGTTTTAGGGAATAATTAATTTCAGTTCCTCTTAAACAGACATAAACGAGAAGTTCGAATTAATTACTGTTAATTCAGCCGCATTAACTGTTAGTACAGGAATTTGGTTTTCATTTTCGATCATCATTTGAATAAATGAATTCGGTGATGGAAGGATTCCTTCTTTGAAATAAGCTGCTGCGATAATATCCGCATCAACAGATTTAGAATAATTAATAAGCTCTTGCTCGTAAGATTCCTTTTTTGTAAGGTTTATAATTTCATGTTCTACTCCTTGATCTGTTAAATGACGACGAGCAATTAGTTGATTCGATTGCGTTTTATGCTCTAACCACTGATCAGAATCGTGGTAACCGACAAGGTGAATCTTAGCTTTAAACTTCTTAGCCATTGCACTAGCGAAGGTAATTATTTGGATGCTTTCTTTTGCAAAGCTGAACGGCATCACGATGGTATTGATTTTTTCGACCTTCTTTTTTCCTTGCGTAATTAAGAATGGTGTACTTGCATTACTGATCATTTTGACGGCATGGCTTACAAAGAGTTTTTGCATTCCTTTTGCTCCATGCGTTCCCATAACAATTAGAGAAGCTTTCAAAAGATCACCAGCTTTCCCCATGTCTTCATAAAGATCTCCAACAATCACCTTTGTTGTCAAACGTTTTTGATCCTCTTTACTCATTTTTGATACGAGGTTTTGAAATATTCTTCGTGCTTCAGCTTTTTCCGAATCCTTACTTACAATGTGTAAAAGGTAAGCGCAGCCATCATTTGCTTCAGCGAGATCTAGCGCAAGGCGAGTGGCACTGTTTGAAATTTCAGAAAAATCGTGAGGGACAAGGTAAAGAGGATGTTTGAACATAATGTTTGTTTATTAGCTGCTTTAAAGATAATGAAATTCTGAATGAGTTCTTGCTTGAACTTGGGATTTTGTGTTGCTTTCAGTATATTTAGGTAATTGTAATATTCATTGATGAAAAAAACACTACTAGGACTTGCGCTGTTCACAAGTTCAATTTCAATCGCTCAGTCAGTTACTCCCGACGTGATCGCCACAGCAGGCGCTCATTTCGCTATCCCCTCAATTCAAATTAGTTGGACGCTCGGAGAACCTGTTACTCAAACTTTATCAAACGGCTCAGGACAACTGACTCAAGGGTTTCAACAAAGTAATATTTCCGTTGTAGGAATTTCAGATTACGATTTTTCGTATTCAGTTACCGCGTTTCCAAATCCTACAATTGATGTTGTTCGCATAAAACTATCGGATAATGTTAGTGATGGTCTTATCAATATAGTTGATCCAACTGGAAAGATAATTTTCGAGAAAGAAATTACCGAATCAGAATTTTTACTGGATTTCGCACCTTATTCACAAGGAACTTATTTTTTAAACTTCACGAATGAAGATGGAGTGCTTCTCCATACAATCAGACTACAAAAAATCAACTAATCATGAAAAAATATTTATTCATTTGTTCAATTGCATTTGCAATGAACGTTACTGCTCAGGCGCCCGAAGGAATTAATTATCAGGCCGTTGTTCGCGATTTGTCAGGGGCAACTATTACAAACGCACCTGTTGGATTAAAATTATCGTTGATACAGACTTCCGCAACAGGAACAGTTGTTTATGAAGAGACCTTTTCGCCATTTTCGAATGATTTTGGACTGGTAAATGTCGTTTTCGGACAAGGAACAGTTGTGAGCGGAACATTTGCAAACGTGGATTGGTCAGCAGGACCATATTTCATTGAAGTAGCTGCAGATGTTACTGGAGGAACAAGTTATGATATCCTTGGTACGCAACAATTGATGAGTGTACCATACGCACTTTATGCAAAATCAGCGGAAAATTCCTTTAGTGGAGATTACAATGATTTGATCAATCAACCCACAGTTCCTACTGCAACTTCTCAGTTGATAAATGATTCAGGATTTATCACCACTCCAGATGATGCAGATGCAGATCCTACGAATGAAATTCAGGACATTACATTGTCTGGAAGTAACTTAACTATCTCTAGTGGTAGCACGATTGATTTATCGACAGTTAGTCCACAGTTGACTGAGGCAGAGGTCGATGCTTATGTATCAAATAATGGATACTTAACGACAGAAGTCGATGGGAGTCTTACAAATGAGCTACAGACTATATCTGTTACTGGAAACACAATCACTTTGAGTAATACAGGTGGTTCTGTTGATATTCCTGCCCCAGTATTGAATAATACCGGTGGTAGATCAGGAATCTGCGCAGGAAGTACTGGTAGTGGAGCGGGTTGGGTAGCTTATGATGCAACTACAATTCGAATTAATATTAGTACAGTTGGGTGCGCATTTGCCAGTAGTCCAATGTACTTCACTAGTATTGGTGGATTAGGCTCACATTTCGAGTTGATAGGAGCTTCTGCTATTTATAGTCCTTCAGCAACCGGATTCACGGTTTATATCAAAAAGAACGACGGATCATCATTGGAACCTGCGAATGCAGTTTCCGGAGGTTGGTACATCAATTGGCAAGGGATTGGGAATTAATCCAGTTCCTGATTTCCGGAATTAGTTTTTTTGCAAAATGATCATGCGCCCGAGTATTTGGGTGCGTGTCATATGGCAGTTGATTGTATTTCTTTTTGCGTAAATCCAATGAAATGTCAACAACATTAATATTTGATCTCTTCAGTTGAGCTAAGAACGTTTTTGTTACTCGATTACGCGTCAATCCTGTTACAATAAGTTCGATATTCTGTTCTTTACAAAGCTCGCGTATTCGAAGGAAGATATCTAAGCTGTTTTGCTCTATATTGATCTTGGAAGTCCGGCGTTTATCATCCATTGTTTGAAAATAATTCACACTAGCGAATGTTTCACGACCTGCCCAATTCGAGTACATTTCTTTGAATTCTACAGTTTTCATTTCTCCATTTTCAAGGTATGGAAACGAGCTTTTTGTTAACTCGGAAATTGCTTCTTCATTCGATCGTTGGTATCCCATCACAAGGCTATTTCGAAAACGGGGTATGAGGGAATTGCGCTCATGATGGAAATCGCAGAAGTTTACAATGACTAAACCTGGAACATTGCCATTCCTGAGCTCATTTTCCAATTGCAAGTACGATTGTGTTGTGCCAAATCCAGGAACTCCAAAATTTTGAATATTCAGGTCGCTGAAATGACTTTGAAGCAGATATGGAAATGAAACAGAATCCATAACCCCCATTCCATACGTGAAAGAACAACCCATCACAAAAATGCTGGAGATTGAATCAGATAATGAATAATCACGTGTTATGCGTTTTCCATCAGTGTGAGTTGCAGTATAAGTTGGAGCGCCATTCACACTTACATTATATGTTCCTTCACCTAGAGAAAAGCCAAAATCGGCTGATGCTTCTATACACATATTAGGCTTGCTAACAATAGAGTAGGGAAGCTGTTGATAAGCCGAATAGCCAAGAACTCGAAGTGCGAGTTCGAAGCAAATCGGTGTGATTAGCGTTAAAAAGAGGTAATATCGAATGCGTTTTTTCATCTGACAGAAGTCAAGGCGATTTTTCAATCAAACATGTGCTCAACTGCTGGACAAAATAACGATAAAATTTTCAGAAGAGATTCTTACGAGCCCATCCCTTTGGAAACAAGATATGTTCCAGATGAAATTCCCATCAACGCGAATACTTCAGTTCCAAACACAGGAAGCTCTCCCGATTTGGTGCCAAAAAATGTTGAAACGTAAATTACGAGAAATACGACAGTAAAGATAAACTGCTGCAAGCGTCCAAGTGACAATTGACCGTTATTGTCAGATATTAGATCAATAAAAAAGTTTTTAGAAACTTGATGCATTTTCAAAACTGTTGGTGCAGGAGCTGCTGGTACCGTTGACGCTGCATTAGCAGTGTCCGGAGGAGTGGATGCTGCTTCCGTAACTGCTTGAGCATGTGCTTCTGAATTACCTTTACAATTTTGAGCCGAAGCTTGAGATGCTAAGTGATCAGACTGATTTAGTTCACTCGACTGACTGCTACCGATAACATTAGAAGTAACCGCTACTCCGGCGGGAATGCCTAAGAGAATAACCGCGGTTGTATTCAAATCAATTGCATGCAAGGGGTTGAATCCCCAGTAAAGGATAAAAACAGGGCAGATAACAAGCGTCCAAATCCAAAGCTGGAAACGCCCCAGACTGAACATTCGATCTTTTACTTGAAGGTTTGGAATACTTTCACGAATAATGTCTGTTTTCAGACCAATGTATAAGATAATTCCAAATGTAATGATCGCAAGAGCGATTGAGATAATATTATAAGCAATAGGATCCATAATGATGTGGTTTTTCTGTTAGCGCAAACAAAATAGTGAAAATTTGACATCACCGAACATCATTCGGATGATTTCTCATCAAAACAATTTACGAAATGCCTTTCAAGTGGTTGATTATTAACTATTTCCTTTTTCGTAATCAGCTAAGAATGTAGCTAGTCCGCTATCAGTTAAAGGGTGATTTGCCAATGCTTTGATCGCCTTGAGAGGACAGGTAGCAACATCTGATCCTAATTCAGCACAGTGGATAATATGCATTGGGTGACGTACAGAAGCAGCTAAGATCTCAGTCTCAAATCCGTAATTATCGTAAATTCCTCTAATTTGAGCAATCAAGTCTAAACCATTTGATGAAATGTCATCCAAACGTCCTAGAAATGGTGAAATAAACGTTGCTCCAGCTTTAGCCGCTAATAGGGCTTGTCCAGCAGAGAAAATTAAGGTACAATTCGTTTTGATTCCTTTCGAAGAAAAGTATTTGATGGCCTTTATTCCGTCCAATACCATAGGAACTTTCACAACAATGTTTTTGTGCAGTGCAGCAAGTGCTTCTCCTTCACGAACAATTCCATCGTAATCAGTTGGAATAACTTCTGCACTAACTGGACCATCAACGATGTTACAAATTGTTACGTAGTGATCGATAATGTTTTGTGCGCCTGTAATTCCTTCTTTTGCCATTAACGACGGATTTGTCGTAACACCATCCAATATTCCAAGGTCGTTTGCTTCTTTGATTTCAGCTAAGTTCGCGGTATCGATAAAAAATTTCATAGAGGCTTTTTTATGTAAAAATACAGAAGAATAAGGATTGATCGTGTAGAGTCAATTTCCTTTTATCCACTTGTTTTGAACAAACCTAGATTCAATTGAATGCGTTTTTCCCAAGTCGTTTGATTGTGGAAAGAGCCAGAATGAACGCTATCAGGGGGAGTGCAGCGATGATGTAATACAATTGATAACCAATGATACCGTACAGTGCTGCGGATAAAACTGGGAAAACGGCAGTCGCTAATGAGTTGATTGATTCACTGATTCCTAAGATTTCACCTTGCTTTTTAGGGTTTGCATGAATTGTGATCAGTGCATTGAACGTGGGGAAGGAAAGGGAAAGTCCCAAGTTTAGGATGTAGTAAAATCCAATGAACCAGTAAAGATCTGAAGTGAGCGTAATTGCGACAAGTCCAATGGTACTAAGTCCTAATCCAATTAGAAGAGTTCTGAACTCGCCTAAACGCTTAATAAATTGCTTGGACAGGAAGGCTTGGTTAAACGCCAAGAAAGCTCCTGCAACTAGTAAAAACATGCCTAGTTCTCCTTCGTCAAATTTGAATAAGTCGATCAAGTAGAGTGAAATACTGGCAATATAAAACGCCATCATCGATGCAAAGAACGCTTTCAAAATGAAAAGTGATTTGATAAGAGGCGATGGATTCAATTCTCGCACTCTTCGTACAATGAAGATCGATTTCCACATTGGTTGCCGGTTTCTAGGGACACGTTTTTCCTCTGGGTGGGATTCCTTTAGCCAAAAGATGATTGTCAATAAGGTAATAACAGAAATACCCATTGAAACCAATACCGTTCCAAGGTAACCAATAGATGATGAAGCGGAAAATCCTCCCAATGCTGGACCGACAATGAATCCTAAGCCTGCAATTCCACCTAGGTAGCCAAAAACATATGACTTTTCTTTCCGAGTGGTGATATCAGAAACGTACGCATTCGTCGTGGAGACATTCCCTCCAGTGATTCCATCCAAAATTCGTGACAATCCAATAATCAGGAGTGGCAGTGCCAATCCGAATACGGGGAAATCCGGTAGGAGAAGGGCACATGCGAATATGATCCAGCTCAACAACGTTCCCGCCTGGGAAATAAGTAGAATTGGCTTCCGACCTTTAGTATCGGATAAACTGCCAAGAAATGGCGCACCAAGAAATTGAAACGTTGAATAAAGTGTTAACAATAGTCCAAAAACCCATTTTGGTGCTCCATAATCATTCACAATAAATGGAAGAACAGGCATAAGAATGCTGAATCCAAGTACATTAACGAAGGTTAGAAGGTAAGCCGGGATGAGTTTTTTAGACATTATGCAAAAGTACATTTATTGAAGATCACTCTTGGAAACAGAGTCGTATAATTTGTACTTATTTTTGATTATTGTAAGGCAATAACTGGCCAGATGTGTCGTTATTTGACCCAAACCTAACTACATGAAAGTATTTTTCTTACTTAGTACCATTTTATTTTCTTTTACTTCAAATGCTCAACTGAATACTTATTCGGGGAATGTTGGGTTTGTTATGAATCCTGGGTTTCTCGGTCCGAATTATAGTGTTTCCAATGTCCAGTTCACTGGTCATCCGCAAGCGGTAGGATCATTTATATCGGACTCATCGAGTTTGGGATTATCAAAAGGTGTGATCTTAACGACAGGATTAATTTACAGTGATGATGGTCCTCAGGGTCCTAATGATGACAGTGGGGCTGCAATAGATAATGGTTACAATGGTACACCATTAATTCCAAACTCCTACAATGCGTCTATACTTGAGTTTGATATTTGGTCTTTTGTCGACACAATTGAATTCAGATACGTATTTGGATCAGATGAGTATCCTGAGTACGTTGGTTCTCAATTCAATGATCAATTTCGAATTTTTATCGAGGGACCTGGTATTTCGGGATTACAAAATCTGAGTTACCTCCCGAGTAATGTTTACGCTGGAATTAATACGATCAATGTAGGTATGAACTCTTCTTTATTTGTCTACAACGGTGATGGTACTAATGCCCCATATAATCAAGATGATTATTACATTCAATATGACGGCTTTACAGTTCCACTCACGGCAAAGGTTGCTGTACAAACAGGGCAGACGTACCATATTACAATTGTTGTGACAGACGTTGGTGATGCTATTTACGATTCTGGTGTATTCTTAGAGCAATGCGAAGACTGCAATTACAACGCAAGTGTTCAAAGTTGGTCTACGAGTAAGATTAGCTGTTTTCCAAATCCTTCTGATGGTGAGGTTTCAATTGAATTCCCTGAATTATTATCTTCAGCAGAACTACGGGTAATTAATTACTTAGGAGAAGAAATAAAGCGTGTACAATTAGTGAGTGGTGTAACTAAACTTTCAATAGATGATTTACCAAGTGGTAGTTATATTCTCGAAATGACTACGGAATCAGCCGTTTGGACAGGTAAGTTAACGGTAAATTAATAGCTCGCATAGCGAGCGAAGACTGAGCACGAACTAGGAAGGTGAGTAAGCGAAGGATAAAATTCAAAACAATTACTGAGCGCGAACTAAGAAGGTGAGAAGCCGATGGATATGACTGAGCAAGAACCAAGAAGGTGATGGATATAACGTAGCGAATATCTAATGATGAATTCAAAAGTTCAATTAAGCAATCGTCATCAAGAAAAATAAGGGCATAAAAAGAGGGGTAAGCTACTTACATCGCACCGCTACAACCTCCTACCCTTGCTATGTTCCCATCCTGGGGGATTAAGAGGGAGCTGGTCGTATAAGACTTACCCCAGCTGCAAAAGTAGTACTTTAATCCAATTGCGAAAACAAAATCGAAAGGAATTAATATATTTTTTTTTGGCACAAAAAAAAGAGCATCAATTGATGCTCTTCCGGGGTATCTTTGTTACTTGATTTACAAGTGCATGAAGTCTTTCTTTGCTAATAATTCATCTTCCGATTCTCTGAAGTCTGGATCATCAACACAACAGTCTACTGGACATACAGCTGCACATTGTGGCTCATCATGGAACCCAACGCACTCTGTACATTTATCTGGAGCAATGAAATAAACATCCATATCTATTGGTTCATGGTCTTTATCTGCCATCACATCACTACCGTCTAAGGTCGTGATCATTCCAGTTAGCGTTGTGCCATCTGAATATTTCCATTCCGCTCCTCCTTCATAAATTGCTGTATTTGGGCATTCCGGCTCGCATGCTCCACAATTTATACACTCGTCTGTGATAATAATTGCCATTTGTATTCTTTTTATTTATGCAAATATACGGAGCATTGACAAGATCATTGGTCTATAAAATTTTAAATTTCGTTAAGTTATAGGAAAATTAATTCATTGGGAATACTTTTGCACTGTGAAACAGAAGGAAATAGAGAGTGGCTTTGTGCAATTAGGGATACTAATGCGGGCACTAGGAAACAAAGACGAGTGGAAGGATTTTACCGTTGGCGTTACGCAATCGGAGTATGAAACATTGATTGAAGTTGTCAACCGTCAGTTTTCCTTCAATGGTTGGTTTACAAAGGAAAATGTTCAGAAAGCATTAATTAACCTTGGAAATCAACTTACAGAAGAGAACTTAGCTTCTTGGACGGCAAGCTATAATTTTAGCAGTGTACCCAAGAAAGTTGGAATTATCATGGCTGGGAATATTCCCTTGGTTGGATTTCATGACTTCTTATGTGTATTGTGTTCAGGAAACACAGCGATTTGTAAGTTGAGTTCAACCGATAAAACACTTCTTCCTGCTCTTGCAACACATTTGATTCAGTTTTGCCCTGAATTATCTACACGGATTGAATTTAGTGCTGGTAAAATTGGTGAAATCGAAGCGGTCATTGCTACAGGAAGTGATAACTCACTAAAGTACTTCGAGCAGTACTTTGGAAAGTACCCACATATCTTTCGGAAGAACAGAACTTCGGTTGCCGTTATAGATGGAACAGAATCTGCGGAGCAATTTAATCTATTGGGTGAAGATATCTTTGCTTATTTCGGACTCGGTTGTCGAAATGTATCTCACTTGTTCATTCCTGAATCATTTGAATTGAGTCGATTTTTTGAAGGAATCGTGTCGTATGGAGATGTTATTAACAATAATAAATACGGAAACAACTACGATTATCACCGAGCGGTATACTTGATGAATCAAATTGAGCTCTTGGATAATAATTTCGTTTTACTACGAGAGTCGCCTGACCTTTTCTCGCCGCTATCAATCATACACTATGAAAGATATGCTGATATAAATACGGTGAAACAGTTCTTAGCTGAGAATGATGAGAAAATCCAAGTAGTTATTGGTGTTGATTATCAGGAGTTTGGATCTTCACAGCTCCCAAGCCTTAATGATTACGCTGATGGCATTGATGTTATGAAATGGCTTGAGAATATTTAAGAATAGTGTAATCAATTTTCTTATATTAGCAAGGATTGACTTGCKAATGCAATTAGATTTTACTTATGGCTACGCTTACTCAACAGGCAATATACGCCGAATACTTAGTTAAACATTCATTGGATTTCATCGGTGCTGCTGATGAGAATGGAAGCATTCTTGAATATAATCCTGCTGCGCTTAGGGCTTTTGGTTATACATTAGAAGAACTAAGAAATCTTGAYTTTTATGAACTGTATTCGTCGAAAGAAGAATACGATCGCGTTGCTAAAATCTTGAAAGAGACTGGGCAATTTACCGGCGAAGTAATAAACAGACGGAAAAATGGAGAAGAATTTGTCTGCTTTCTTTCTGCTAATGTACTGTACGATGACGACGGTGAAATTGTTGGAAGCATGGGCGTTTCGCGCGATATATCYCATGAAAAAGAACTGACTAAGCAATTAAAATTGCAAAATGATAAAAATGCCAAGCTAATTAACGAGCTCGGGAGTTTGTCTCGTATTGCTACGAACGTCACAAATGGTATCGTGATTACCGATCCAAAAGGTCGGATAAAATGGTGCAACGATAGCTTTTCTCGAATTACAGGATACGCGGACAATGAATTAATTGGTTTTAAGCCAAGTGAGATGTTTCCTGTACCTCATTTTTATAAAGAAACGTATGAACAATTAACCAAGGATAGCCCTGTGTTAGATCTTCCAGTTCAAATACCTCATTACCATAAGAATGGAGGGCTTTATTGGATTCTCGTTGAATCGACACCCGTTTACGATGATAAAGGTAACTTGACTGAAATCATAGAGGTTTGCACTGAAATCACAAATCAAAAAAAGGCGGAATTAGCGCTAATTGAAAGCGAAGCTAATTTCCGTCAGATGTCTGAAACCATCGAAGATGTATTCTTTTTATACAATGCGTCTGATAAATTATATGAGTACGTTAGTCCTAATTCCTTAGAAATGATGGGCGTAACTCCTGAGTTTTTCTATTCAGGGAAGGCATATGTGAACAAATTTGTTAATGAAGATGATCGACATTTAATTCGACGAGGACGATTGGATTTAATAAATGGGAAACCATATGATATAGAATATCGAATTGTGGTTGACAATGAATTAAAGTGGTTAAATGAACGCGCCTTTCCTGTTAAAGATGAAGATGGACGGATTATTAAAGGCTCAGGAATTGTTTCGGATATCACACAATTAAAACAAGATAGAGAGCTGATTGATCTTCAGAATCAAAATATTGCTGAGAGTATTACATATGCTCAACGTATTCAAAAATCTACTTTGCAGGATGAAGAGGATGTCAAATTCGTTTTTGAAGATTCGTTCCTTTATTTTGTGCCAAAAGGTGAGTTGAGTGGGGATTTCTATATCGCTGACTATATTACCACGAATGATCATGAGAAATTTCCATTATTTGTAATTGCTGATTGTACTGGACATGGAGTTCCAGGGGCAATTTTAAGTATCCTTTGTATTAGCCTTATGAGGCAAACGTTTGGGGATCGCAAGATAAATTCTCCCGCCGAAGCCCTCGATATGGTTCGTAACCAACTCGCTAAATTATTCCACTCAGGTGAAACTCTCCAGATTATGGATGGAATGGATGTTGGCTTTGGCGTACTAGACAAGAATAAAAAGCAACTACATTATTCTGGAGCAAAGATTAATGCCTACATCCTCCGAAATAATTCGTGGATTGAATTAAAAGGATCCAAACAACACATTGGCTACAATGAAAAACTTGTTCCTTTTAAGGATGTAATGTTTGATTATCAATCCGGTGATCAATTATACCTATTTACAGATGGTTTTGTAGATCAATTTGGTGGAGATCACAACAAGAAATACATGAAGCGAAAGTTGCTGGACTTTATTACGTCTATTGCGGATAATTCAATGGTAGTTCAGCGCGAAATGATCGAGTCGGAGTTTCTTGAGTGGAAGGGAAGTGAAGAACAGACTGATGATATTTGCTGTTTCGGTCTAAAATTGGATTAGTTCTTGAATTCAAGCAGCAACTCATACGCCAACTGAATTTTTATAAATCGCTCGTTCGCAATATCCTGTTGACTTTGACTTTGAGTCGCAAATCGATCTGGGTGATGTACTTTTGCTAAGGATCGATAGGCTTTTTTAATTTCATCAACAGATGCATGCATTGAAACTCCTAAAATTTCGCCTGCTTTCTCGCGTTTATATTGACTTCTGGACTTACTAGGCGCTCGGCGTTGTTTAAACTGATCGTGATAAGCATCCTCGTATTTCGAATACATCGCCATGATACTGTCAAAATCCTTCTTGGAAAGGTCTAGAAGATCAGCAAGCTGCTTCAGATATTGCTTTTCCTTTGGGTTCATGCTACCGTCGACTGTGCTTAATCCTGCAAGAAAGTAGAGTAGTTGTGATCGCTGAGAAACGGATCGTAGATTCTTTTTTAACCAAGAGCCAATTGATGGAAGGTCCACTGGATGCTGATACGAAGCCTTCATGGCAAACATTAAATCAGTCATTGAATCCGAGAAGTGTTGATCAAAATAACGGCGTAAGTACGCCATTTTCCCCTTTAAATCCTCCCGGTCTTTGCGCAACATAAGCCCACCTAAACGAATGTATGCTTGAAGTAGAGAATCCTCCGAGAAGGGTTGTTTTTGATCAAAAACACCAGATTTCCATTTCACCTGCGATTTCTTATACCGGTAATTCGAATAAATCATGAATATGATTAGTGCAACAATAAAGACTAAAAAAGTTGTAAACCCTTTCGCAGCAAGTAAATCTCCGAAATTTTCTCCCTTATTGTTAGCCGTAAATATTAAAATTACGGGACTAAATATTAAAACTAAGGCAATTGTATAGACGATATTTTTAGGCAGATTCATGTTTTAGTTCAAAATAAGTTCATCTACAAACAACCACGTATCATTTCCATCTCCTAAGTGCCAACTCGGACATTTCCCGGAGTTTTTCACCGTGATTCGAATTTTCTGGAATTTTTCAATAGTTCCTGTTTGAACGGTGTATGTTCCAGAATGAGGAGGCATATCATCCACGGTTTCTTGCTCGAATTGAACAGATCCAATTACCTCAAAGTTTGTTCCATCCATTGATCCCTCAAAAATAATTTCCCGAGGCATGAAAATCCATGATTTAACATCAGAAAGACATCCAATTCCAATTTCAGTAAGGGATCTTCCTCCAGAAAAATTCACCTCCATCACGATATCTTGAGCCCAGTATCCTTGCCAATCTCCTGTTCTAAATTCCAAACCTCCAGAGATTCCATCAATTAAGGCCAAATCTCCACCCGCAGCATATTGATTCGCATATTCTGAGAAAAGTTGAAGCGAAACGCTTTGGTCACGTTTTACAAATAGATTGTGCGTGTTAGTACTAAAATATCCATCTTTCCAWGCTCKGGCYTGAACGGTCGTGTTTTTRTTTATGCTRAATGWTTCAKCGTATTTTGGTGAATGAATGGTYGGAATAGTGCCGTCCAAGGTATAGAAAATGTCATAATTYTCAGGAAATACARTYCCCAAWGAAATGTCCATCTCGTCATCAAACACACGCGATTCTTGMTCAATAAAWGGAACTGGAATAAATGTTTCAGYGATCGTWGAGAGAGTAGGAGCGTGCTTCATYGARTTTCGTGMAGTCAACGGYTTTTYTCCCATGGTCATCGTTAATTTTCCGCCCGCTARAATTTGTTCATGACTTATATAATGTTGATTCAAGTTTTTACCATTCAAWGATAAGCTCTGCACGTACTTGTTTTCTTCAGAATTATCTATGGCTTCAATAATGAACACCTTGCCGTTTTCAAGATTAATCCTTGCTTTATCCATGATTGGTCGACCAATTTCATAATATGGATTCCCAGGAGCAATTTGATAGATTCCCATCGAACTCAAAACATACCATGATGACATTTGACCGCAATCTTCATTTCCAGATAAGCCATCTGGTCTGGTTGAATACATTTCCTCCAAAATTCGATCGATGTAATGTTGCGTTTTATGCGGAGCATTTGTGTAATTGTACAAATACGCCATGTGATGTGAGGGTTCGTTTCCGTGTGCATATTGTCCAATCAATCCAGTAATGTCAACTTGGTGCCTACCCGAAAGATTTGATTCTGTAGAGAACAAACGATCCAACCAAACTTCCAATGAGTCTTTTCCTCCAAGCAGATCGGTAAGAACTCCTACAGCATGAGGTGCGTACAGTGAATACTGCCAGCTATTTGCTTCGGTATAGTTGAAATTCACCTCCGCTGGATCAAATGGACTGAACCACTGTCCTTCTCTTCGCGCTCTCATGAATTTCGTAGAAGGATTGAAAGCATTGATGAAATTTAAACTGCGTTTTTCATATTTCTTGATGAGTGTTCGATCTTGATTTTCTCCCATTTTTGCAAATTGTGCAATACAGAAGTCATCGTAAGCATATTCGAGCGTTTTGGAAACTGATTCCGGTTCGTTGCCGATATCGATGAATCCTCGTCTTCCAAAGCTTTCTTTTCCAAACTCATCAAAATTGGATGTAGCAACCATCATCTGCAAGAACTTTGAATGATCAATTTTCCGCTTACCTGAGTATCCTAATCCTTTGACATACGCATCCGCAATGACAGAAACGCTGTGGTAACCAATCATACATTCCGTTTCATTTCCTGCTAATTCCCAAACAGGAAGGTCTCCACCTTGATCAAATTGACGTTCAAATGTGTTTAAAAAGTCAAGGGTTCGTTCTTGTTGAACAAGTGTATACAGAGGATGAGTCGCTCGATACGTGTCCCACAATGAAAACACAGTGTAGTTATTGCCTTCCGATTCGTTCAGTTGATGAATCGCGTTATCTCGACCGCGATATCTTCCATCAACATCACTGAATAAATTTGGAGCCAGGAAAGAATGATACAACGCGGTATAGAATGTGACCATTGTCTCTAGATCCCTTGATTCAAATTCAATCCGATTCAGTTCTTTTTCCCACTTTTGGGTAACTTCTGCTCGAACACTATTGAAATCCCAGCCTGGAATCTCCTTTTCTACGTTCTGCTGTGCGCCAATTTGATCTACTGCGGACATGCCAACTTTCAGCGTTACTTTTGAAATTCCCTTTGGGAAAATGAGCAATAATTTGTTGCTCCCATCTTTTCTAAATCTTTTAGCCTTCTTAAAAGGAATGCTTGTTTCTAAGTGAAAATAGAAATGTTGCTCGTCAGCCCATGCTTGAGAAGTCCGGTAACCTTGGATTGTTGATTTATTGATGACTTCGAAATCGCTATTGAGTACACGATCTCTGTGGTCCAAATCGATGAGGATGTATCTTTTCCCCTCTGGATCATTGAAGGTATATTCGTGCATTCCACTGCGATCACTAACAGTCAAACGAACGTCAATATCTTTATCCAATAATTTGACATCGTAATATCCTGGGTGCGCATCTTCTTGATGGTGAGAGAATTTTGAGCCATAACCGCCTTCTGTTGAATAACCAGGGTTGACGTTTGGGCTTCCGGATTGCGGTACAATGAGTAAATCACAATAATCTGGTACTCCAGTTCCACTTAGGTGAGTATGACTAAATCCGTAGATGATTGAATCTGAATAATGATAACCCGAGCAACCATCCCAACCTTCGTAGCGCGTATCTGGACTTAACTGCATCATGCCAAAAGGAGCAGTTGCACCTGGGTAAGTATGACCGTGACCTCCAGTTCCAATGAATGGACTTACATAAAGTGATTTTGAAATATTGGTGCTCTTTACATCTCTAGAAATGTATTTTTTTCGTTGATCCTGAGCGCGTCGTAATTCCTCAACTTGCCCGTAGGCGAAGAAGATCAAACAACAAGTAAAGAGGGAGATGAGTTTATTCATATTTTTTCAGTCATTCCAAAGAGTCAAGTTGCTATATGAACTTCAACCTTGTTTTGGTAGATGTTGAGCACGAGCTCTTCCATTTTTTTCTTCACCAAAGATGCGAAATCTCACCGAAATACGTAAACGCACACTCAATTAACGGTCGGATTCATCCAAGAAATACGATAAGAATTCTTCTTTTTTTCTACTCGCAACGGGGATTTCTGCTCCTGTCTTTAGCAAAACGTATCCTTTACGGTCATATTTATCGACATATTTCATGTTAACGAAATAAGATTTATGAACACGAAAGAATTGGTTTTTTGGCAATTTATGTTCGAACTTTTTTAGAGATCTTGAAGACATGTATGAGTTTCCATTTTCAAGAAAAAAGGTGGTGTAGCCTCTGTCAGACATGCAATGTGTAAGTTCATCAAGCGCAATTACTTGGTAGCCGTCACTGAGCCGTAAGATGATTTTTTCATTCTCCTCTTGCCAATACTTTGTATTAATTGGTGGAGTATAGTTTTCTAAAGGAGAACGCATTACTTTGGAAATTGCACTTTCCAGTTCATTTCGATTCACAGGTTTCAAAATGTAATCTACGGCATCTTGCTTGAGAGCTTTCAATGCGAATTCTTCATGCGCAGTAATAAATATGATCTTGAAATCCGTGCGTTCGATTTGATCCAAAAAGTCAAATGCATTACCATCCGCAAGGTTGATATCTAGAAAAATCAGATTTGGTTTGCACGCATTCATCAGAATTAGTGCGTCGTGTATTGAACTGCATTCGCCAACAATGGAGATTTCGGAAGTTATCTCATCAATTAATGTGATCAGTCCTTTTCGAATGTATTCCTCGTCTTCTATAATTAGTGCTTTAATCATTTGCAATGCGTTTGTGCGGTAAAATGAGATTTACAACTGTTCCTTTTTCTGAAAACACTGTTCGATCTTTGATTGAAAAACCTGTACTCACCTTAAATTCAGCTGCTAGTAACTTCAATCGATCCTTTGTTATTTGTGTGGACATGGATGTTTTTGTCGTTGTTTTTCGTGAAACAGTTTGATCGATTCCAACGCCATTATCTGTAATTACACAAACTAAATCTCCTTCATTAAATTGAATAGTAATATCAATGTGTTTATCATCCATGTATTCATCAAACCCATGCTCAATTGCATTTTCCACAAATGGCTGGATCAGCATAGGAGGTAAGAGGATTTTCTTTGGATCTGTATTCGAATCTAGATGGATTTGGCAATTGTACGGTTGCTTTGATGTGATGTTTTGGAGTGATACATAACTGCCAATAGCTTCCAGTTCCTTTTCGAGAGACACCGTTTTATTTCGTGAGTTTTCCAGAATAAGGCGCAACAACTTTGAGAAGTGGCTTAAATAGTCAAGTGATTTTTGATACGCTCCATTCAAGATCATTCCTTGAATTATTCCCATTGAATTGAAGAGGAAATGCGGCGTCATTTGCGTACGTAGCAGTTTTTGCTCAATCTCAATATTTTTGAACTTTGTGCGTGTGTTTTTGACAAGTAGATATGAAATTACAATAACAGCAATGAGCAGGATGGATAAGAATCCGATAATCAACCAAAGCATGAACTGCTTAGATTTAACAGACTCTAAATCTGCCTGTTTTACGCGATTTGATAAGGTCATTTCTCGTTGGGTCGCAGATTCAAGACTGTCCGAGTACATATGCTCATATTCTAATTGCGCAATCTTTCGCAGGCTTTCTTGGTTGTATAAACTATCCTTGAATTTTGTGTATTCTTTGGAATGGTAATGCGCCAATTTAAAATGATTCTTTCCTTCATAAATCTCACTCAATATTCTACTAAGGTGTAATTTAGAAACTAGAGAATGGTATTGGTCAGCAATCTTTTTGCCTTTCAGGGCATAGGATAGTGCAGCATTCCAATCCTTTTTAGTGATACATACTTCTGCCAAACCTATATAGCATTTAGCTCTACCATCAATAGCGCCTGTTTCAATCTTTAGTCTTAAAGATTCTGAATAACAAGAGGATGCTTTCTTCAATGAATCCACATACTGGTATGCATCTCCTAGGTTGTTTAGAGCGAATGAAAGGGATTGCTTTGCGCCTATTTCCCTTGCTAAACTAATGGCTTCATGTTGGGTATTTATGGATTTCGTGTAATCACCTTGCCCACAGTAAATGATGCCTTCGTAAGTTAAACATCGTATTAGCTTCCCTTTGTTGCCGTATTTAACAGCAATTTCCTTCGACTTTGAATAGTGACTTAGGGCTTTTTCAAAGTTTTCTTGATTAAAATAAATACGTCCCATGTTCATGTAGGAAACAATCATTTCTTCATCATAACCCTCTTTCTTCTCTATTTTATTGGCCTTTTGATAATATTCTAGAGACTTGATCCAATTTCCCTTAGAGTCGTAAACAACGCCTAAATTATTGTACGCGCTGTTGATGTGTTTATCGCCACTTTTTAATTGAAGCCGAAGCACTTTCTTGAAATAATAGATTGCTTTATCATATTCCGCCTTCTGTCCATAAATACTACCGATATTATTCAAGCATTCAGTATTATCCGATTGGTTATATTTTTTATCTGTTTCAACGCATTTTTTGAAGGAAATTAACGCTTTATCAAAATCACCTTTCATGTAATGAGTGGCACCAATTGCGTTGTGACAAGTGGAGTATCCTTTCCTGAACTTTATGGATTTATACGCATTCAGTGATTTGATAAAATACAATCGCGCGGAGTCAATTTCGGAAATTTGACTGTAAATGGTTCCAAGAAGATAATGTGCCTTTCCAAGCCCTTTTGTGTGGTTCAATTTTGTAGCTAATTGCTGTGCCTTTTCTACATATAATTTAGATTGCTTGTACGTTTCTCCTCTGGTCGCTTTTGATAAGTCCATGTAGAGGTTAAACAAAATCGTGTCTTGTTTCTTGTACGATGCGATCTTTTTAAGCAGTTGATCAGGTGTTTCATCCTGTGCAAAAGAGGTGTGATGAAGAAAAGAAAATAGGATCAGAATGAACAAGATAAAACTTCTAGGTGTTCTATAATTGCGGAGATTTTTCTTGAAAGTAGAGACATTTTTTTGAATCATGAACAATGGTTAAAGCCCATGTTTGAGCTACAGTTGTGTACAAATTAGTGAAAATATTGCGTTTTCGACGAAACAGGAAAAGCCATGAGCACCAACTTAATGATGCACATGGCTTTTATTTGTTCGTAGCAGGTGAAACTACTTCACAATCAATTTAGCATTGTACTGTTGGCCATTGTTCGTCAGGGAGATGAAATAAGTACCTGATTCAAAAGATTCCACATTCAATGTTAAAACTCCTTGCTCTGAAGAAATATCGAGGTGCTCAATTACTCTTCCTGCTAAGTCAACCACTTGAAGAGTACTTTCTGAATCAATACCTGTTCCATTGTTCAATAGAATATTCACCACGTTGCTTGCAGGATTCGGATACATGACCATATCGATCTCCAATGATTCAACTTCTTCATGACCTAGACTTTTCGTTTTCACACAGTCCGTTCCCAAAAGTCCTTGCATCGTTAATACGTCCTGTTGGTCGATGTCACCATCACCATTCAAATCACATTGCACACAGTTTTGTCCTAGCGCATAATCGGCGAAAAAAGGACTTACGTCAAGAGAATTTATAGTACCATCGTTGTTGTAGTCAGCAGGGCAATCTGTTGGGATATCCGAACAAAAGGTTCCAAACAATCCCCTAAACAATGCATAATCTTGGGTGTCCACAATTCCATCACCATTGATATCGCATTGCACGCAGTTTTGTCCGTTGGAATAATCTGTTATGAAGAGCGGTAAATCTGCAGCTGTAATCGCTCCATCGTTGTTGTAATCTCCTGGGCAACCTGTTACATCAATCGTACAGGAAGTGCCAAACAATCCTTGGAATAAAATTGCATCATTCTGTCCAACGATACCATCCCCGTTTAAGTCACATTGCACACAGCTTTGTCCAAGTGCATAATCAGTTTGAAAAAGAGTTAAGTCTGAAGCGTTAATTATACCATCACCGGTATAATCGGCAGGACAGTTCGTTGGAATTGTTGCGCATGAAGCACCAATTAATCCTTGGAAAGTTGTCACATCTTGTTGATCTACAATTCCGTCGTTGTTCAAGTCACACTGTAAGCAGTTTTGACCCAAATTGTAATCTCCCATGAATGGGGTTAAATCAGCTAAATCAATGAGACCGTCACCTGTGTAATCTGCTTGGCATTGACCAAAGGAATGTCCACAAAATAGTGCAAATAGGGCAGTTAACCCTGCAATTAGTAAAGTTTTCATATTATAATTTTGTACTCACTTAAGGTGAGTGGTTAGTAAATTGTAGTAACTAATTTCGGTCGATAAGTGATCCGTAGTTTTGGCACTTATTTTCTTGCATCTTTTTAGCGTTAACAAGTGGAATCCTCAATCAATGTACAATCAAATTTTGCCTGATATTGGCGCATTCAATTATCGTGTGGAATGAGTTCTCTTTCGTCCAGTTGTGTTTGTTAAACGCAAATTACCTAGAGGGTATAGATGTGTCAAAAAACGCCTAGAATCGTTGGTTTTTGTGTATTAATGAAGGTTCATTAATTGAAAAGAAGTTGATTTCCGTGAGGACAGTGAAAATTGGGCGTCAGTTATGGGAATTAACGGAAAGTCATTAATTGATTGGGATATACGTCTGAGAAATATTAACTCGAAGGATAAATCTATTGGTACTTTTTTCGTTCGTTCCAAACCAGTGAAGCGGCACCAAGAACGGCTGCATTCTTGTCGTGAAGTGATGAAATGCGAACGTCAATTTTGTTTTTGTAGATGCTGAGCATGTGCTCTTCCATGTGATTCTTAACCAGGGATGCAAACTCTAATCCGCTTTGAGCAATTCCACCAAATAAAACGTAGGCTTGTGGGCTAGAGAAGCATGAGAAATTCGCTAGTGCTTTTCCTAAAGTGCTAGCTGTGAAATCAATAATTTCTTTTGCGAATGGATCTCCAGCTTTTGCAAAATCGAAGACTTCGTGTGCCTGGATGTCATCTCGCTCCATTAATTTAGAGCTTTCCTTTTGAGATGAGCTCAATTCGGTGATTGATCGAACAACTCCCGTAGCAGAAGCATACGTTTCGAGACAACCATTTCTTCCACATCCACAAGATCGACCATCAGGTACAACTTGAATATGACCGTATTCACCTGCAAAACCATCGTGCCCATAGACTAGATTACCGTCAATGATTATTCCACTTCCAAGACCAGTTCCAAGCGTGATCGTTACAAAATGTGATAAATCACGTGCATTTCCATAGACCATTTCTCCAATAGCCGCTGCGTTCGCATCATTCGTTAAAAGCGTAGGAAGATCAAACTTTCGCTCAAACAACTGTGCAATTGGCGTCACGCCTTTCCACGATAAATTTGGAGCAAATTCGATGTTTCCTGAATAGTAATTAGCATTTGGTGCACCAATCCCGATTCCTAGAATTGATTCAACTAAATCTCTTTCTTTCAGGTGGTTGTAAATAGCTTCTACAAGTTCTTCTGCCGTTTCGAAATCTGTTGTTGGAAAAGATGCTTCGTGGCTGATACCTCCGTTTTTGTCACAAAGTCCAAATGCAGTATTTGTTCCGCCTATATCTACGCCAAGGGCGATTTCAGTATGTGTTGTATTGCTGGTCAATTCCGTTTAAATTTAGGAGGGACAAAATTAACAAATTCGATGGGAATTCGTCTTTTGTGTTATTTGAATAGATCGAATAATTGAATTTCACCCCCAGTTGTTGTGGCAATAAGTGATTTATCATTTGCACCAAGAGAGTAGTAGGTGCCATCAGCGAATCCTGTCCAATTCACGCCACCGTCCTGTGAGAAGTCAATCCCGTTGCGTCCGCAGCAATAGAAGATACCATCTTTCTCAAAAACACATGATCGGTAACCTCGTGGTGGAGTTTTCGGATTGAACCAGCTTTCGCCTCCATCTTGTGTGTAAAAGCACGTGTTCAATATTAAATCTGGATTCGTGTAGTCACCGCCAACGATCATTCCAATCTTCTCATTTGAAAAATGGATGGAGAATGCACCTGATCCTTCTCCCGGATAATAAGGAAGGACAACATCTTTCCACGTTTTACCATTGTCTGTGCTCTTGATGTAGCGGCTTTGCTGTCCGCCTGACACGAAAATATAGGTGCTATCGTTCAATACTTGAACGTTCGTACCGCTTGCTGCAAATCCTGCCTCATCTTTTATCGCGTCAACTTCACCTTCACATTTTGACCAATTTTGTCCGTTATCCGCTGTGTGAAATAAACTAAACTTACCATCCACCGGATCGCCCATCAGGAAACCTCGATTCCCCAAGAAATCCATTCCGTCTAGAAAAATGCCTTTCCACATATCAGGCTGAATGATTTTAGTGACTCCACCGTTGCTGATTCGGACAATCTTGCCGTTGTCACCACTTTGAATGCCCATGATGAAATCTCCTGAGCGCTCAATGTCTCTCATTTCGGTAAAGTCTTCAAGGCGGAACAGCATTTGAACAGTTTCTTTCTCTGTATTGAAATAATATAGCGTCCCGTCTGAATTCCCGGTAAATGTTCTGTGATCTTCAACCAATAATCCTCTAGCGTAAACTGTGCGATCATCGCAAAACATCGTCGGTGCTTTTCGATTTCTTCGGATGTACTTTTTTGTTCGGTATTGACCAAACGTAGCCATTGTAATAAACAGAAAGAGTAGGCTAAGAACGATACTTGGACGTAAATTTTTCAATTTGTTGTAGTTTGAGTTGGGCTAAATCTTGAGGAATTTCTCGCTTCCATCTTTTGTGCGACCACAACCAATGCTGTGGTTTTTTGAGAATTTCTTTTTCAAGAAGGCGAACGTGTTTTTCTGTGATTTCGCCCCAAGATAATGTTCTCGCTTGATCAGTAATTAATTCAAGTTCCATTTCGTAATGTCCACGTTTCGTTTGATGCGTAGTGAAGTAAACAACTGCATAATCCAATTCATTGGCCATCATTTCTGCTCCAAATAGCACCGCTGTATTCTGGTTTAGGAAATCAGTCCAAAAACTTTTTCTAGAATCCCCAGGAGATTGGTCTGATAAAACGAGAACTGCTTTGGGACGATCTGTTTTCTTAGCAAGTGCTTTGCGGTAATTGCCAGCATGAATAACATTCATTCCAAATCTAGATCGGCGGGCGTTTACTTTTTTATCCCAAAATTTGGACGAGAGCGGCATTCCGATTCCATATGCTTCAAATGGAAATAGCAAGGCTTGCGAAGTGATCAACCATTCCCAGTTGTTATAGTGTCCCGAGACGAGGAGTACATCTTTACCTTGAGATGCAAGTTGATCCATGACTTCTGGATTTCGAACCTTAAATCGTTTTTGCAAGGATGATTTGGAGATCGTCAAGTTCTTAATTCCCTCGGCCAATATATTTGTAAAATGACGGTAGAATTTTCGTTTGATTCGATTGCGTTCTTGATCGGATAATTTCGGAAAGCTACGTTTGAGGTTTTCATMGATCACCTTTTTACGGTAAGGAACTACTGTGATGAGCAATAGAAAGAAGAAATCAGTGAAGAGATACAACACAGGTAAGGGAAGAAGTGATAGTGGAATCACCAAAATATAATATGCGAGTGCTGCGAAGATCATTTCTTGTACTTATTTCCCCACAAACGATTGATGTTCTCTTGAACTTCCTTTTCCTTTGTGTTACTTCCTGCTGAATAGAAATTCGTTCCTTGAATCTCTTCAGGTAAAAAATCCTGRGCAACAAAATTTCCAGGGAAATCATGTGAGTATTTATATCCTTGTCCGTATCCTAGCTCTTTCATCAATTTCGTTGGTGCATTTCTCAATGGCARTGGAACACCAAGATTTCCTGTTTCTTTAACWAGTTGTTGCGCCCGATTAATTGCCATGTACGCTCCATTTCCTTTTGGRGAATTTGCGAGGTAGATYGTACATTGAGAAAGTATAATTCGACTTTCTGGCCAACCSACCGATTGCACAGCTTGAAAACAGTTTGTTGCAATCAATAGCGCATTCGGATTTGCTAGACCAATATCTTCTGAAGCAGAGATAATCAGTCTTCGTGCAATGAATTTTGGATCCTCACCACCTTCAACCATTCGTGCTAACCAATAAACAGCAGCATTTGGATCACTTCCACGAATGGATTTAATGAACGCTGAAATAATATCATAATGTTGTTCCCCGTCTTTGTCGTAAGAAGCTACGCTTTGCTGAGCTGCTGCATTGACGAGGGCATTGTCAATTGTAATCTTTGATTGATCCTTGAACGTTCCAATAATGATTTCAAAAACGTTCAGTAATTTCCGTGCGTCACCACCAGAAATTGCCAAAAGTGCATTGATTTCCTTTAATTCAATTTCCTTGGATTGAAGTATTTCATCCTGTGCGATTGCAGCATGAAGTATTTCTGTTAGTGAGTCTTTCGTGTGTCCTTTAAGCGTGTATACTTGAGTACGTGAAAGTAGGGCAGAGATGACTTCAAAAGAAGGGTTCTCAGTAGTCGCGCCGATAAGCGTAACTGTTCCTTTCTCAACAGCTCC